>NZ_RDQG01000012.1 GCF_003697815.1 Halalkalicoccus subterraneus
CGACACTGGCGGCTACGGTTTCATCTCGACGGACGACGCGGACGACGACGTGTTCTTCCACATGGAAGACGTTGGCGGCCCGGACCTCGAAGAAGGCACCGAGATCGAGTTCGACATCGAACAGGCCCCCAAGGGCCCCCGAGCGACCAACGTCACCCGTCTGTAAGGCGGCTCTCGGCGTTCTAACAGTTATCACATTTCACCGTTTTTTGGAGACTACTCGTACAGAGGCGTTGCTCCCGACACCAGCCTTATCCACGGGCGGACAGTAGGAACGACCATGACAGATATGTTCGTCGGCCGGCTCATGTCCTCGCCCGTCCGAACGGTCACTTCCGAGACGACCCTGAGCGAGGCCGCCACGAAGATGTACGACGCCGGGATCGGGTCGGTGGTCGTCGTCGACGGCGAGAACGCCCTCGAAGGGATCCTCACGGCGACGGATTTCGTTCGTTTGAGTGCAAGCGGCGATTCGCCCGAGGAGACCGCCGTAAGCGAGTACATGAGCACTACTGTCACGACGACCACCGCGAACACGGATCTGCGCGACGTGGCCGATACGATGATCGAACACGGTTTCCATCACGTCCCAGTCGTCGACGAGAGCGAGGGCGTCGTGGGGATCGTGACGACGACCGACCTCACCGCGTACCTCTCTCACGTCGACGCCCCGAGCCCCGCGTGACCGACTACGTCCGGATTCATCGGGGCTTTTCCCTGCTTGCACCGTCCTTATTCGTCTTCCACCCCAACTGACGGACATGGAAACGCCACGAGAACTGCGATCCGTCGACCGACAGGACGTGCTCGTCGACCGAATCGAGTACGACGACGGTACCGTCATCGCGGTCGATTTCGGCGGAGCCGACGAGATCGCGGTCGACGTCGTGGGCGATACGGCGATCGTCGTCGCCGGCGACCGGCAGGTCGAGTTCGAGCTGCCGGCCGGTGCCGAGACGGTCGAGACGAACAACGGCACGCTCACGATCTCGGAGTAGGTCGCCGCCTCGCCAACCGTTTACCGTCCGCGGGCCCTATCCGTCCACGATGACAGCTAACTGGGACGCCGAGTCGATGCCGGACCTCTCGGGCGCCACGATCGTCGTCACGGGCGCGAACAGCGGCCTCGGATACGAGGCCACCCACGAGTTCGCGCGCAAGGGTGGACACGTTATCATGGCCTGCCGGAGCGAGGAGCGGGGCCGCGAGGCCGCAGAGACGATCCGCGAGGAGCTTCCGAGTGCCTCGCTATCGGTCCACGAGTGTGATCTGGCCGATCTCGAGTCGGTGCGGGCGTTCGCCCGCGAGTTCGAGACGACCTATCCCTCGCTTCACGTCCTCTGTAACAACGCGGGCGTGATGGCGATCCCTCGAAGCGAGACCGAACAGGGTTTCGAGACCCAGTTCGGCGTCAACCATCTGGGCCACTTCGCGCTGACGGGACTCCTCCTCGATCGTCTCCGCGAAACCGGCGGCGAAACCCGAGTCGTGACTCAGAGCAGCGCGGTCCACGAACGCGGCGAGATCGATTTCGCGGACCTGCAGGGCGAAGACGAGTACGACTCGTGGGACGCCTATGCCCAGTCGAAGCTCGCGAACCTGCTGTTCGCCTACGAGCTCGACCGGCGGCTCCGCGCGACCGGGAGCGACACGAAGAGCCTCGCCTGTCACCCCGGCTATGCCGCGACCGACCTCCAGCGACGCGGCCCCGAGATGCGCGGTTCGCGCCTCCGACTGTTCGCGATGGAGGCGATGAACGCGCTGATCGCTCAGGATGCGCGAACGGGCGCACTTCCCCTGCTCTACGCCGCGACCAATCTCGATATCGAGGGAGGAGAGTACGTCGGCCCCGGCGGGTTCAGGAACATGCGCGGCGCACCCGAGATCCAGCGCTCGAGCGAACTGTCATATGACCACGAGGACGCCCGCCGGCTCTGGAACGTCTCGGAGGAACTGACCGGCGTCGCCTATCAACTGTAGACGTTTTCCTTTTCCTCGGCGGTCCCGTCGAGGATCAGCGCCTTCAGCGCTTCCAGAAACGAGAACGATTACGTCCGCCCGTCGTTCGAGTGGGCCGATATCCGACCGGGGTTACAGTTCGCTCGGATCTGTATCGAGCAGGTCCGAGCCGGTGACGACCTGCACGTCGCTTTCCTCGATGTAGTCGAGGAGTTCCTCCAACTGCTGGGTCGTCATGTCCGCGAGCGGGTCGTCGCCGATCTCGTCCTCGGGGACGACCCCGTGGGCGAGCCCGATCGCGAGCTGGTTGTGCTGGGCGGCCATGTCGATGAGGCTGGTGAACCCCTCTATATCGTGCATGTCGAGCCGCGAGAGGTGCATGGGATCGGTGAACGGAACGTTGCTCGGCGTACCGCCGAAGTACGCGCTCAGGTCGTGGTACTCCCGGGTGATCTCAACGACCTCCTCGTTCGTGCGGTGATACGGGACGAACATCGACCGCGCTCCGTCGGGGAACCCGCGGTTGTCGAGGTATTCGTAGGCGTCCTCGATGCCCGTCCGCATCCCCTCGAGGTCATCGAGGTTCTGGAACGGCCCTTCCGGGTGCGAGGAGACGTCCCAGTCCGCATCGCGCATCTCCCGGAGCTGCTCGATCGTGAGACGGCTCTCCCGGTTGAGCGAGTCGGGGTTGACCGCGACGACGCCCTGCATGTCGCGGTTTTGCAGTATCGAGAAGGCGTTCTCGTACTGGCTCCTGACCCCGTCGTCGAACGTCAGCATGACGTAGCCCTGACTGGCGGCGGGCGTTGCACGCAGGTCGTCGACGAAGAAGGTGATCCCGTCGCCGTTTCCGCCCCCGTTGCCGTCGCCCGCTGCTTCCTCGGTCGCGTTGCTATCGTCGGTGGCGTTGGTCTGATTACCGTTTCCGCTCTCCTCGGACGCGTTGGGGTCGTCGAGCGTGATCCGGATCTCCTGGACGTTATCGAGGAACGGCTCGCCGCGCTGGCCGGTGTAGCCGACGTCCATACGCTGCCACCCCTCATAGGGGCCGAGGACGGTCCGCGTACTCCAGAGCTGGTCGGACTGCCCGGGGGCCATGATCCGAACCGTGACACGCGCGGGTCGCGGGTTGTCCACCCGAAGCGCCAGCGAGAGGTGCTGGTCCTCCATGTTGAACCCGTCGGGGAACGCCCGCCCGATCCCCGCCGACGCGCCCTCACCCTCGATCCGAGCGGTTCGCGAGCCCGTCAGCGCGTTCTCCTCGTCGGCCGCCAGCTCCCCGTCGAGCGTGAACCACTCGTCGAGGTCCTGGTCGAAATCGCTGACCAGCTCGCCGTCGCTGATCGCCGGCGGCGGAACCTGCTGTCCGTCGCCGTCGGTGCTCTCGTTACCCTCACCGCCGGTTTCGTTCCCGTTCCCGTCCCCGTTCGATTCGTTTCCGTCGTTCGACCCGCCGAGTTGGTCGGTGCAGCCGGCGAGTGCGAACGTACCTGCCCCGACTGTTGCCAAAAAGTGTCTACGATTCGGTTGTCGTTCCATTGACCATTAGTATGGTCTGCTCACTTTTTGCTATTTCGATCCGGATTCCACGTTAGCCTTCGTCTAAGCTCATGTTATCGACTGTGTGGCTTGCGTTCTCGTCCCACGCATCGAATTTTTCCATGGATCGAAGCGACCACCGTCTACAGCCCCTTCGTCGGTCGTACCCGTCGATGAACCGCGAGAACCGCCTCCCGTACCACCGGGGCGCCGTCGTACACCCACAACAGGAACGCACCGCCCATCAACCCGAGTTGGAAGGCCAGTTCCGGCGACGGGTCGAGCGTGACCAACTGGTAGGCGAAGGGGACGAACGCTTCGAGAAACCCGTTGATGAGACCCTGTCCGTGCTCCCCTTCGGCCTGTTCGAACGGCCAGAGGACCCGTTCGGTCGGGAAGCGCCCGTACCGGGGGTAATCCGGGACCACGTCGCTTGGCAGGTGCAGCAGGTATCCGGCGGCGAAGGCCAGTCCGACCCGCGGGCGGCCGACGCGATGGGCGAGCGCGCCGACGACGACCGCAAGCGGCACCGCGACGAACACCGAGTGGCCGACCGCGTAGCCGCCGGGGAATATTCCGAACTGCCACGAGAGCGTTTTGTCGAGGAGGTCGGGAAACAGTGCCGCGAACACCACCGCCAGCGCCGCCGCCCCATTCGGTCCCTCGCGGTAGACGACGTGACTGAACAGGGAGTAGGCGACGTAGCCGACGATGACGTGTTCCCAGGGCCACATGTTTCGCTCGGGTGATAGTTACGCGCCCGCGGTTAATACCCTTCTGGATCTATTTGTTAATACGTCGCACGAACGTCCTACGCCACCTCGACCAGCTGTTTACCGACGTTCTCGCCCTCGAACAGACCGATGAATGCCCCGGGGGCGTTCTCGAAGCCCTCGGTGATCGTCTCCTCGTACTGGAGTTCACCCTCGCTTACCCACTGACCGAGCCGCTCGGTCGCGGCCTCGAACCGGGGCGCGAAGTCGCCGACGAGCAACCCCTCGACTCGGGCGCGCTTCTCGATCAGCGTGCCGAGCTTTCGGGGACCGGTCGGCAGTTCCTCGGCGTTATAGAGCGAGATCTGCCCGCAGACCGCCACCCGGGCGTCGATGTTCAGGTTCGCGAAGACCGCGTCAGTGATCTCCCCGCCCACGTTGTCGAAGTAGGCGTCGATGCCGTCCGGGCACGCCCCCGAGAGTGCCTCGCGGACGTCCTCCTCCTTGTAGTTGACCGCCGCGTCGAAGCCCAGTTCGTCGGTTAGCCAGTCGCATTTGCGATCGGAGCCGGCGATCCCGACGACGCGGGCGCCCGACATCCGCGCGATCTGGCCGACGACCGAGCCGACCGCGCCCGCGGCCCCCGAGACGACCATCGTATCGCCCGGCCTCGGCTCTGCGACCTCCAGGGTCCCGAAGTAGGCCGTCCGGCCGGGCATTCCGAGCACTCCCAGCGCCGTCGAGATCGGCGCGAGATCCGGGTCGACGGGCGCCAGCTCGCTTCCCAGCGCGAGCGAGTACTCGGCCCACTCCAGGTTGCCGGTGACGATATCACCGGTTTCGAAGTCGTCGTGGTTCGATGCCTCGACCTCGCCGACCACGCCCGCCCGCATGGGTTCGCCGACCTCCCACGGCTCGGCGTAGGACTCCTCGTCGCGCATCCGCCCGCGCATGTAGGGGTCGACCGAGAGATAGCGCGTGCGTACGAGAACCTCGTTCGCGTCGGGGTCTGGAACCTCGCTCTCGACGAGTTCGAAGTCCTCGTCGGTCGGTCTCCCCTCGGGACGGTTCGCTAGGATCCACTGTCGGTTGGTGTCGCTCATCCACTTCCCGTTGTTGCGTGCGCCACAAATGGGTTCGGCTACCGGGCGATCACGTCAGCGTCGGCGGGATTGTCGGCCCCGAACTCCGCGACGAGTTCGTCGATCCGTCCCGGCTGGTCGTGACCTAAAAGCGACTCCTCGGCGGTCCGACATTCGCCCTCGACGCTGATCCGTTTACAGACGCGATCGCTCGTCGCCTCGGCCATCGCCCGATAGGTCGTGAGCTTCCCACCGACGATGCTCGAGAAGCCCGAAACGCCGTCGCGCTTCGCGTGATCCAGCAGGTGAAAGCCCCGCGAGATCTGACGCCCCGCGTGGCGCTCGCGGTCGGCGCTGTACAGCGGTCGGACCCCCCAGTAGCTCCGGTCGATCCGCTCGGGGTCCAGCCCCGAGAGCATGGCGCCACACTCATCGAACATCCGGTCGATATCCCTCTCGTCGCGCGAGAAGTCGTCGGGATCCTCGACGTCGACGCTGGTCGTCCCCAGTACGACCTGCCCGTCGTGGGGGATCACGATATCGCCGTCGGCCGCGGGCCGGGCCCGGTTGAGGACGGTACCCAGTCCGTCGTACTCGACGGCGACCATCACGCCGCTGGAGGGAGCCATCTCCATTTCGACGCCCGCCATCGCCGCGAGTTTTCCGGCCCACGCGCCACTTGCGTTGACGACGTGCTCGGCGCGGATCTCGCGCTCGCCCGAGCCGTCGTCGACGAGCGCACCCCGGACCGCGTCGTCCTCGACGACGAGATCCGTCACCTCGGTTCCCGGGAGGAGAGTCGCCCCGTGCTCGCGCGCGTCGGCGGCGTTTGCGACGGTCAGCCGCGTGGGATGGATCACGGCGTCGGGCACGCGAAGCGCGCGCTCGACGCCCTCGGTGAGATCGGGGACCGCCTCGCGGGCCTCCTCCGCGGAGAGCTCCTCGATCTCGATTCCCAGTTCCTTGCAGGCCGCGCGTTTCTCCTCGAAGAAGTCGGGATCGTCGCCCGCGACCTGGAGGAAGAGCCCTCCGGTGTCGCTGATGCAGTGGGGCGCGATCCGTCGTACCACCCTGTTCTCCGCGATACACTCCTCGGCGCCCTCCCGATCGCCGGGGACGTAGCGCGCGCCGCTGTGGAGCAGGCCGTGCGAGCGTCCGCTGGTCCCGCCCGCGAAGGAATCCCGCTCGACCAGCGTGACGTCGACCCCCCGCATCGCGAGGTCGCGTGCCGTGCCCGCGCCCGTCGCCCCACCGCCGATAACGAGGACCGTGGTCTCCATACGGGCCCTTGGAGCGAGGACACTTCAGGCGTCCGCCGACGGTATCACTCGAGATCGAACGACTCCTCGTGGACGATCTCCTCGACCGGACGGCGGACCTTCCGGTCGGTCTCGATGTCGTCGGCGTCCTCGGCGGGATAGCCCATCGTCAGCACCATCACGGGCTCGTAGCCCTCGAGACCGAACTCCTCGATCAGGGCCTCCCGGTCGAACCCCTCCATCGGGCAGGTCGCGACGCCCTCGTCCCACGCGGCGTACATCAGCGTCATCGCCGCCAACGCCGTGCTCCGGGTGGTCCAGACGCGCCGCTCCGCCTCGGGCCAGTCGCGCCACTCCTCGATGGTCTCGATCAGGTCGTCGCGCGCGTCGTCGTTCGGTAGGTAGCCCTTCTCCATCCAGTCGTCGAAGTTCCGCTCGGCGTGGGCCGCGGGATCGAGGTTTCCCAGAACGACCACCGCGGCGGGCGCGTCGGTGACGTGCTCCTGGCCGCCGGCACACTCCTGCAGGCGCTCGCGGTTGTCGTCCTCGCGTACCAGCAGGAACTCCCAGGGTTGGAGGTTATAGCCCGAGGGGGTGTAGCGGGTCGCCTCGAAGATCGATTCGACCGTCTCGTCGTCGAGGGGGTCGTCGACGTAGTCGTGGACCGACCTGCGGCTCTCGATGACCTCGCGTGTCTCCATACCCCCCGTTGGAACGGGACCGGAATACCACCTCGAGAGCCGGCCGATGCTGCCGGCTCCCCTCAGCGTGTCCAGGCGTCGGGTGCGACGCCGAGCCGGCGTGCGACGAAGGGATAGGCCCCCGCGACCAGGATCGCGATCGCGAACGAGGCCCAGAAACCAATGTCGCCGTACGTCTCCCGGATCGCGAACAGGATCGCGAACATCACCGCGATCATCGTCAGATAGTGGGGCAGCAGTTCCACAATGCGAGTGAAGAACGAAACCATCTGCTCCCGCTAGGCGCTCGACCGGCCTATACGCACGGGTTCGTGACCGATACGTGCCCGGGCTCACTACACGGCAAGCAGGAAACCCACGAGCAACGCGCCCGTCAGTAGCACCTGGATCGCCTCGGAGGCGAGGGTGCCGAGCGCGGTGTAGAGGGCGTTGCGTGCGCTCGCTTCGAGGTCGCCCGAGCGCTCGAACTCCATGACGAACACCACGCCCGCGACGCCGACCAACATCCCGATGGGACCCGTCGTCACGAGCAATACGAGCCCGACGACCGCGGCGAGGGCGGTCGTTCGCCAGCCAGCCCCGCCCGCCCTCGCCGAGATCGCGCTCGCGAGGTAATCCAACCCGAACGCCGCGAGCCCGAGCACCGTCGCCGCAACGAGGAATATCGCGCCGGGTTCGGTGTAGCCCGTGGCCCACCAGTAGCCGTAGATCCCCGCAAGCGAGAGCAACGCACCGGGAACCAGCGGGACGATGCTCCCGATCACCCCACAGACGAGCAACGCGATCGCGAGCGCGAAGGCGACCTCGACCATCAGCGCTCGTAGGCCCCCTCGCGAGCCAACTCCCCGCGCTTTGTGAGCACGCTTGGCGTCCGACAGACCCCCCGTGCGCTCGCGGCCTGCGGGACGGTGCAGTTGTTGCAGTTCTCGCAGACGACCCGCGCACTCCCGTTTCCGAGAATTCTGGCAGGTAGACGCGGCTCGGCGTAGAAGGGCCGCCCTATTCCAACTGCGTCGGCCGCCGAGCCGAGGAGGTCCCCTATTTCGGGTCCGCGAACCCCACCCTCACAGAGGACGGGAATCGAGACGTGTCGTCTCGCCTCCTCGCACAGGTCCGCGTTCCACGCCGGCTCGAAGCCGAAGCCAGTGGCGTGAAGCCGATTCGCGAGCGCGACCGCCCGCCACCGGGGGCCGAACGCCGCCTCGTAGCCCTCCCTGAACCGGTCGTCGGCCCACGCGCGTTCGGGGAACTCGCCCCTGATGAGGCTCATGTCCCAGAACACCGAGCCCCTGACCGGAACGACGGCGTCGTAGCCCATCGCCTCGCAGGCCCGGCAGACCTCGACGGCGTCGCGCTCGGAGAGGTGTCGTCGGACGACTGCGGGACTTCCGGTCTCGGCCGGCACCTTCGTCACCAGCGGCACGTCACCGACGCGTTCGCGGATCTCGTCGTGGATCACGGAGAGAAACCGCACCCGGTTCGTGAGCGAGCCGCCGAACTCGTCGGTTCGGCGGTTGTAGAACGGCGAGAGGAACTGCTGGACGATCCCCATGTTCGCACCCGCGATGTGGATCCCATCGTAGCCCGCCGCGACACAGCGCTCGGCCGCCCGCCCGAAATCGGCGGCCAGTTCGTAGACCTCCTCGGCTGAGAGGACGTCTGGGTCATAGGAGAGCAGCCCCAGCCTGTCGGCCGCCCGCAACAGCGGGGGCGGCCGCGAGACGGCGAGCTGTTGGAGGTCGGGGTTCTCCGCCCGATAGCCGGCGTGCCAGGTCTCCATGCTACGCAGCCCGCCGTGTTCGAGCTGGACGAACAGACGGGAACCGTGCTCGTCGATCGCGTCGGTCAGTTTCGAGAGCCGCGAGACGAACGCCGGATCGTGGACGCGGGTCATCCCGGCGGCCGCACAGCCACCCTCCCCGCGGACGACCGTCGCGCCCTGGAAGAGCAGGCCCGCGCCGGCCTCGGCGGCCGGTTCGAGCTCCCGTATCAGTGTCTCGACCGCGTCGGGGCCGTTGCCCGCACACTCCAGTAGCGGGGCACGATACAGTCGGTTGGGTATCGAGAGCCCGCCGATAGTGAGGGGGTCGGTGATCCGCGGGGACATGGTCCCTACTACGGCGGCCGGAGAATAAGGGATTCGGCCGCTACAGCGGGCCCTCGGGCTGGTCCTGCTCGTCCTCCGAGACGTCCTCGTCGACCCCCGAGAGGTCGCGCTCGTCGTTGTACTCCTCGGGGCCGCCCTCGCTTCCCGTCAACTCGTTGTATAGCGCCTCTTCTGCCTCCTCGGCGGTCTCGAAGCGTTCGCCCTCCAGCCGGTCGAAGACGCTACCCATGGACTCGGTCTCGTTCGGCATGTCGATGGGTTCCTGCCCGTAGTCGGCCGCCAGCTCCTCGCTGGTCGCGGGGTACTTGTGTTCCGAGAGCATCTCGCCGAACTGGTCGTCCGCGGCGGCCGATTCGGCGGTTTCGGCTCGCTCGCGCTGGCGTTCGCGCGCGCTCTCCTGTGGGTCTCGGTCTTCCATATCCTCACTTTGACCGCCCGACCCATAACGGTTCGACCTGCATTCGCTACCGCTCGACGACCAACAGCGCGACCCGCTCGCAGACCAGTTCTTCGAGGCTCGCATCGGTCGCCGCTCGCTCGGCGTCGGTGATCCCGTAGAACTCGCTGATTCGTCCCTCGTCGGCCCGGTCGCCGGGTTTCCAACTAACTGGCTCGACCAGTTCCGGGAGCGCCTCGATCGCCCCCCCCTCGTCCTCGCCATCTGCGACGATCACGACCTCTCGTTCGTCCTCCGAGACGCCGATCTCGAACGCGCGGTTGATCTGTCGGCGACCCGCGGCGTACAGCAGGATCTCGACGCTCCGATCGCGGGCGATCGCCTCGTCGCGCTCTATCGCCCGGTTCGCTAGCGTTACGGCGCGTTCGAGCTGTTCGGGACCGGCGACGTACCGCGCGTCGAACGCCTGAACCGCACAGCCGTGTTCGTCGCCGACCGAACCGAGCTCCGCGACGAACGTATCGAGGTCAGCGATCTCGGCGGCTCCGGTCAGAACCCTCATTCAGAAATCACCCAGTCCTGCCTGTCCGTCGCCACGGGAGTCCGGTTCGACCTCGACCGCCGCCGATTCGTCGGCCTCGACGTCCCCGACCTCGGGGTCCGGATGACCGGCGTTTTTGAGGATCGTTTCGGTGGTCTTCTCGCGACCCCGAAGCGCGCCGAGCACGACCGACTTCTCGGCGTTGCGCAGTTCGTCTCGCGTCCCGATTCCGGCCTCGTAGAGCCAGCGTGCGCGCTTCCGGCCGACGTTTCCGACGCCGGTGAGCCCGAGCAGCTCCTCGCCCACGCCGTGTTCGACCCGCTGGCGTGCGGCGCTGATCGAGGCGACGACGTCGGGTCCCAGATCGAGTTCGACCGCGAGGCGCTCGGCGGCGTTGAGGAGCCACTGGGCGGTCTCGACCTTCCCCCTGAGATCGCCCGGCCCGATGGAGTAGCGCTCGGTGATGCGTTCCTCGTCGACCTCGCTGGCCCAGTCCTCCAGTAAGGAAGCGGTCTTGAGCGCCGAGAGCCAGTCCTCGAAGCGCTCGGCCTCGAACTCGGTGGGCATCTCGCCCAGGAACTCGGCCTCGCGCTCGTAGGCGATCTCGGTGTACGTCTCGCGGTCGCCCGACCGGAGGTAGAGCTCCCACATGTCGGGGGTACGCGCGACGAGGTGATACAGCCCGAGCGCAGTTGCTTGGCTCGAACCCCGGAGCCCGTCGATCATCTCGGCGGCGCTCATGGGATCGAGGTAGAGCCGCGAGACGGTGTGGCCGATCCCCGTTGCAGTGATGTCCTCCCCATCGATTTCGAGAAAGTCGTTCCGCTCCAGGTAGTCGCACATTCGGTCCGTCACCGATTCGAGCCGGCCGGGATCGGTCGACTGGGTCGCATAGAGTGTGCGTTCGAGGAACTCCAGTAGGCCTTCTCGGGAGTTCGCAAAGCCCGAGGCGACGGTGGCGAGGACGTGCGTTCTGAGCGCGGGTTCGGTCGCGAGCTTCGAGCGAACCGGCTCGGGATCGGCCCAGACGTACCTCTCGAAGAGTTCGTCGAGTTCGTCGTGGTTCTTCGCGAGCAACAGGGCCTCCCCGTAGGGGTCGAGGCCAGGCCGGCCGGCCCGACCCATCATCTGGTGGACCTCGAGGGTGGCCAGCGGTTTCATCCCGCCGGCGTCGCCGTCGTAGCGCTGCCAGTCCCGGACGATCACTCGGCGGCTGGGGGTGTTGACGCCCGCCGCGAGCGTGGGCGTCGCGCTGATCGCCTTGATCAGCCGGTCGCGGAAGGCGTCCTCGACCAGCGTGCGGTGTTCGCGAGCCAGCCCCGCGTGGTGGAACGCCGCGCCCTCGGCGACCGCATCCGCGAGATCGTCGCTGGTCTCCGAATCGCTTACGCCTCGGACCTCCTCGGCGAGGTCGGCCAGTTCCGCGCGCTCCTCGCCGGTGAGCTGGTCCCCAACGGCGTTCCCCAAGCGGCGGGCGGCGGCCTCGGCGTTCCTCCGAGAATTGACGAACACGAGCGAGGAGCCGCCGTCCTCGAGTGCGTCAGAGACGAGTGCGGTGGTCGGGTTTTCGCCCGATTCGACGACGAACTCCTCCTGCGAGCCGTCGTCGAAATGGAGCGCGCTGCCGTAATGGACTCCGGTACGGAGGTCGATGGGTCGCCATTCGGAGTGGACGAGTTCGGCGTCGAGCCAGTCGGCGACCTCGTTGGCGTTTCCGACAGTAGCTGAGAGCGCGACCGTCTGGAGCGCGGGGTTGAGCTGGCGCAGTTTCGCGAGCGTGACTTCGAGGGTGGGCCCGCGGTTCGCGTCGTCCACGAGGTGGATCTCGTCGGCGACGACACAGGAGAGCTCCTCGATCCAGGAAGCGCCGTTTCGCACGAGCGAGTCGACCTTTTCGGAGGTGGCGACGACGATATCCCGATTGGAGAGCCACTCCTCGTCGGACTCGTAGTTGCCCGTCGAAACCCCCACGGAAACGCCGAACTCCTCGAAGCGCTCGAACTCCCTCTTTTTCTCGCTGGCGAGCGCTCTCAACGGAACGATGTACAGGGCTTTCCCGCCGCGTTCGATCGAGGCGAGCATCGCGAGTTCGGCGATCAGGGTCTTGCCGCTCGCGGTGGGAACGCTCGCGACGACGCTCTCGCCCTCGGTGACGCCGGCTTGCACTGCTTCGGCCTGCGGGGGATAGAGTTCCTCGATGCCCTCCTCGCGGAGGTGCTCAGTCACCCCCGCGGGAAGGCCCGAAAGCTCCGCGGTTTGCATTACCCTCGATTGGCCCGTCACCCGGTTTAAACTGTCGCCCTGCACCGGGCTCCGCCATGGTTTTAGGCCCGTCGGCGCAACCCACGGTATGCGAATCGAGTACGACCGGGACACCTGCATCGGGATCTACCAGTGCGTCGACGAGTGGGACGCCTTCGAGAAGGACATGGACGCCGGGAAGGCCGAACTCGTCGGTGCCGAGGAGACCGAGGAGGACACCTTTGTTCTCGAAGTCCCCGAGGGAGAGGAGTTCGACGCCGAGATGGCCGCCCGGGTCTGTCCCGTCGATGCCATTAGACTCTACGACGACGACGGCGAGCAGATGGTTCCCTGATCGTGTCGGTCGCGATCCGAACGGGCTACCCCTCCGACGCCGAGCGATACCCCATCGCGATCGCAACCACTCCGACGAGTAGCATGATCAGAAGCTGTGGCTCCAGTAACACTGCCGGATCGAACTCGCCCGTGTAGGCACCGGTCCAGAGAAGCACTGTGATCGGCAGCACGACGGCCGCGAGAATCAACGCGGTGACGAGCCCCTCGTTTCGTGCATCCATAGTACGAACTCCGATAGGTGAAACAAACCGTCTCCGGTGGCGTACAGTGGTCATCTGATCGCCAGCGTCCGACGACGAAAAGGAACCGCTCTCCACCCGCTTAGCTGATCTCGTCGTACTGTTCTGCGAGTTTGTCGGCGGCCGCGCCCAACTGCTCGCGCTCGTACTCGTCGAGGCCCCACTCGACGACCTCCTTGACGCCCTCGCTCCCGAGCTTCGCGGGCACGCCCAGCCCGACGTCCGAGTGACCGAACTCGCCGGAAAGCGGGATCGAGGCGGGGAACACCTCGCCGGTGTCGTGGAGGACGGCCTCGACCATGTGGCCGACGCCCGTGGCTGGGCCCCACTCGGTCGCGCCCTTGCGCTCGATGACGTTCATCGCGCTCTCCTGGAGTTCGTCGAGGATCTCCTCCTTCTCCGAGTCGGAGAAGTCGGGATCGCGGCCGTCGACCCGGACCTTCGAGAACACCGGTACCTGCGCGTCGCCGTGCTCGCCGAGGATCGTCGCCTCGACGTTTCGCACCTTGGTGTCGAAGCGCTCTGCGAGCACGTACCGGAACCGTGCGGAGTCGAGCCGTCCGCCGAAGCCGATCACCTTCTCGCGCGAGCGGTCGCCGACCTCGTAGAGGTGGCGGTTCAGCAGGTCGACGGGGTTGGAGGTCGTAATGGTGACGTAGTCGTCGTTGTGCTCGTCGAGCGAGGAGCCGATGTCCTCCATGATCGGGGCGTTGTCGCCCGCCAGATCCGTCCGGCTCTGACCCGGCGAGCGGGGGATCCCGGCGGTGATGACGACGACGTCCGAGCCCGCGGTGTCCTCGTAGTCGCCCTGTCTGATCGTCGTGTTGGCGTCGTAGGCCACCCCGTGGTTCGTATCGGCGGCTTGCCCCACCGTGTCGTCCTCCTTCTCGGGGATGTCGACGAGGACGAGTTCATCAGCGATGTCCCGCAGCGCGATGTTGTAGGCCGCGGCGGCACCAACCGTGCCGGCCGCGCCGACGACGCTCACTTTCGTCATATCACGTACTACCGCCACGCCGAGGCCGTTAAACGTGTCGGAAACCGGGTTTCCCATGTCGATTCGGGAACTCCGGTACGTCGAACCCACAGTCCTTTTCGGCCTCACGACCCTTTCCGTCGGTATGAGCAGCGACGAGTTCGATAAGGAAGCCGAGCGCGAGAAACTCCGGGAGAAATACGCCGAGGAACGACAGGACAGGGAGTCCACCCAGCGCATGAGCGACCTCCTCCTCCAGGGCGCGACGATGACGAACAAACACTGTGACCGGTGTGGGGATCCGGTCTTCCGCTACGAGGGCCAGGAGTTCTGCGCCTCGTGTCAGAGCGCCGATCAGGACGCGGCGGCGAGCGCCCAGCCCGACCCGGCGGAGTCTCCCGACCCCGCCGAGACGGCTCCCGAGAGCGAGGCCGCCGCCCGCGCGGTGGCCGACGAGGAGCGGTCGGACCCCGTCGATACCGGCTCCCAGCCCTCGGAGGTCCGCGAACCGGAACCCGAATCCGGGTCGGAACCCGCACGCGTCGAGCGCCGCGAAACCGCGTCCCGGCCGCACGCCACGGAGGGGGACCGTTCGGGGGCGCGCGATGAACTCGACCGGACGATCGCGACCCTCGCCCGGCGGGCCGCCGACGCGGAGGATCCACGGCGCGCCCGCGAGTTCCTCGAAGCTGCCGACGAGGCGGCCCAGACCCTCGCCACGCTGAACGGCCGCTAATCGAGAACCGAGAGGTATTCCGGGAGAACCCGTTCGGTCGTGTAGATCCCCTCACCGCGTCGGACGATCCGGCGACCTTCGGTATCCATCCTCGCCGCGTCCACGACGAGGATCGTCGGGTCGGTCGCGTGTCGCCGACCGACCTCGCGGGCTCCCTCGACGGTTTCCGAGAGGTGGACCCGCTGGCGCTCCATCGGCTTCAGTCCCTGCTCGCGGATCGCCGGGACGGTTTCGGGGGCAGTCCCGTGATACAGTTCGTCCGGTACCGGCGTCTCGGGTGCATCGAGGTCCACCTCGACCGAGTGGCCGTAGGCGGCGCGCACCCGCTCGTCCGCGCGCTCGAAGCGCCCCTTCGGATCGATGGCGATCAGACCGGCAACGTGGTCCGGTTCGGCCCAGTCGTATTTTCCCGTCACCGATCCGACGAGATCGTCGTAGGCCACCCATCCCCGTGTATCGAGCGCGAGGCCGGCGTCCTCGGGAAAGTGCCTGAGCGCACCGCTCATGAACTTCGAGAGGCGTTTTCGCCGGTCCTCGCCCAACAACTGACCGCCCGACTCGCCGCAGACCGGACACGTCTCGCCCTCGAAGGGGCCGTGGTCGGAACAGCGACGGATCTCGCTCATACCTTCCCTCGGATCCGACGCCGAAAAACGTCGTTCACCACGGTAATTTATGATCGACTCTCCCACAATCACGAGTGATGTCCACGCACAACATGGCGGACTACGACGACCTGTGTGAATCCTTCGAGTGGACCGATATCTACGCCGAGGCCGACTGGAAGGCCCCCGAGGACCTCAATATCGCCCACGAGGTCTGTGACCGCCATCCACCCGACCGAACCGCACTGGAATACGCCGGAACCGACGGCGAGCGCGAGACGCTCACGTTCGGCGACCTCCGAGAGCGCTCGAACCGGTTCGCGAACGTCCTCTCGGATCTCGTCGATCGGGGCGACCGGGTGTTCTCGTATATGCCCCGCGTTCCCGAACACTACGTTTCGTTCGTCGGGGCCCTGAAGGCCGGCGCGGTCTTCGGCGGGATCAACGAGCGATTCGGCCCGGAGGGGATCGCCTACCGGCTGGACGACTGCGACGCGAAGGCGATCGTCACGACCGCCGACAACCGCGAGACGGTTTCCGAGGCCCTCGAAAGCGTCCCCTCGGTCGAACACGCGATCGTAGTCGGGGCAGATCGGACCGGGGACCTCGACTTCCACGACGAGTGCGAGGCCGCGAGCCCCGAGTTCGAGACCGTCCGAACCTCCGGTGAGGACGACGCCCTGCTCTACTACACCAGCGGCACGACGGGCCGAGCGAAAGGCGTCCTCCACGAACACCGCTGGATCGCGGGCGTCGCGGCCACCCAGCGCTTCGCGGTCGACCTTCAGGACGATGACCTCTACTGGTCGACCGCGGATCTCGGCTGGCTCACCGGCCCCATCAATGCCCTCGGTGCGTGGTTCTGGGGAACGAGTCAGTTCACCTACGAGGGCGAGTTCGACCCCGAGACGTGGGCGAACCTCCTCGACGAGTATCCCATTACTGTCCTATTCAGTGTCCCGACGGCCTACCGGATGCTCCGCGAGAAGGCGTCGGTTCTCGACGGGGTGGACCTCGACCTGCGCCATGCGCTCTCGATCGGCGAACCCCTCTCCGCCGGTGTCGTCGACTGGGGGGAGGCAGTCCTCGGGGTGACGATCCACGACACCTACGGCCAGACCGAGACGGGCAACATGATCATCGACAACTATCCCACGATGGAGGTCCGGCCGGGAAGCATGGGCAAACCCCTCCCCGGGATCGAGGCGACTATCGTGGACCCCGAGACCGGCGAACCGGTTCCGACGGGCGAGACGGGCGAGATCGCCCAGCGGGGAACCTATCCCTCGTTTTTCGCCGAGTACTGGGAACAGCCCGAAAAAACCGACGCGTGTTTCAAAAACGGCTGGTATCTCTCCGGGGACTTGGGCTATCTCGATTCTGATGGATACGTCTGGTTCGAGGGCCGTGCGGACGACGTGATCATCTCCTCGGGCTACCGGATCGGCCCCTTCGAGGTCGAGAGTTCGCTGGGTGAACACGGAGCGGTCGCCGAGGCCGCCGTCGTCCCGAAGTCAGACCCCGAGCGGGGGAACATCGTCAAGGCTTACGTCGTCCTCAGCGAGGGCCACGACGCCTCCGACGACCTCGTCGGCGATATCCAGAACCACGTCAAGGACGAACTCGCGGCCCACGAGTATCCCCGAGAGATCGAGTTCGTCGGAGAACTGCCCAAGACCGTGACCGGAAAGATCCGCCGGACCGAACTCCGGGAAGAAACCGCTTAATCGCTCGCCGACAGCGGGCGTGCCCGTGGTTCCCCGACGGATTCCTTATTCCCGGCGACTTCGACCGATTCGTTCCGGTATTCGACCTCGGGAACGAACTCGATCGGACGTGAGGGTGTCCGGTGCTCGGACTCGCCGTAGTATCCCCGTTCCCAGTCCCGATTGACGCGTTCCTCGTGCTGCGGGCGTCCATACAACGAACGTACTGAACCCGCTCCGTCAGTTTGTGGTTTGGCTTCGAAATCCATATCTTTCTGTACACTCATGATACAATAACTAATAACTCTGGTGCTCAACCACTCATATTTCTCTCTTACTGACCCGATGTCCTCTAGTACCTAATATCTGTTTTCCAACCACGAGTCGATTCCTGGAGTCGAACAGGAGATCGACTGGCCTTTGCCAGCACTCGCCCCCTCCCGAACGATCCCGTAACACACAACGGCGCGTTATCCGAGCAACAGCGGCCGCGTCCGTCGACGGTTCGGCGATCCGCCCTCGGAAACCGGTTCGGCGGGATACTCGATCCCGGGGATGAATTCCCCTTCGGCCAAGAACGCCAGCGCCTCCCGCTCCTCGTCGGTTCCGTAGTACTCGCTCTCCCAGTCGCTCCAGCCCACTTCCTCGTGCTGTGGCTCCCCGTACACCGACTGTGGATCGCCGCCGCCCTTCTCGGATGTGCTGGTAAACATTACTCGTATCCAAGTGAACTATTCCATCGCTAATAACTCTACCTCAGGTATAACTAGTTGTGTATAATGACCACGGCTATGAATATATATCACTCTAGACGTCGTATCCGCTGGCGACCACCTCGCGAATGCGGCTGGCCGTCACCTCGCCCACCCCCTCCGCGTCCATCAGTTCCTCCTCGCTCGCGGTCAACACCGCCTCGACGCTGCCGAACACCTCCAACAGGGACCGGGCGGTCACGGGACCGATGTCGGCGATCGAGCCGACGACGTACTCCTGTTGTTCGGCCAGCGTCTTCGAGGACTTCTTGCCGTGGACGCTGACCTCGCGGTCGGCGGTCTCCTGTTCGCGTCCGGCGATAACGGCGAGCAGGTCCGCGGTCCCGGCCTCGTCCTCCGTCCGGAGCACGCTGGCCCCGAAGTCGATCGCGAGGCTCGCGATCGCCCCCCGAATGGCGTTCGGGTGGACGTTTCGTTCCTCGTAGAGCCCCTCGCCCTCGATGATGACGACGGGCCGCGAGTAGAAGCGGGCCATGTCGCCGACCTGTTCGAACACCGAGCGATCCCCGCCGACGAGGGTGTCGAGGAAGTCAGTCACCGATTTCCGTTCGACCGCCACGCGGTCCGAGAGGACGTAGTCGCCCACTTCGAGGGTTTCGAGGCGCGTGTCGATCCCCTCGCGCGTCGAGAGGTCCCGCGCGATTGTCGCGTCGAGTTCGCGCTGGTCGGCGACGATCTCGATCCCTTCGTCGGAGTCGGGGACGACGCGGGCGTCCGCCTCCGCCGGTGTTCCGTCGTCGTCCGCATCGTCCGGTTCGTACGATTCGCGCCCGTGCCGGAGGTCGTCCTCTTCGTCCGCGGCTCCGTCAGCGTCGAAATCGGCGAGTTGGCGCTGGCTCGGATCCAGTTGTTCCTCGACCTCGCTTGCGACGCCCTTCAGCTTCCGGAGTTCCGACTCCATCTCCTTTTCGCGACGCCGGGAGATCCAGAAGTACGCCTCGTCGCGGGTGTCCTCCGCGAGCAGGACGACGACGCGACCCTCGTCCTGGCGTCCCGTCCGGCCCTTGCGCTGGATCGAGCGGATGGCCGTCGGAACCGGCTCGTAAAAGAGTACGAGGTCGACTTCGGGAACGTCCAGTCCTTCCTCGGCGACGGAGGTCGAGACCAGCACCTCGAACTCGCCCGAACGGAAGGCGTCCAGTACCTCCTTCTGTTGGTTCTGCGTCATCCCCGAACTCCCCTCCTTGTCGCCCTGGCCGACGAACCGCCGGGCGTCGACGTGTTCGGAGAGAAAGTCGGTGAGGGTTTCGGCGGTGTCGCGGTATTCGGTGAAGACGATCACCCGGTTTCCGCCCTCGACGAGCGTCTCGATGGCGAGCCGGCGGGTCTCCGAGAGTTTGGGATGGAGATCGTCGTACTCGTCGGCTTTACGCATCGCCTCTCTCACTTTGGGTTCGCTGACGAGGCGCTGGCTCGCCTTCGACGCTCCGGAAGACCGGGCCTCGTTTCGCAGGCGCTCGAAGTACGCTTCGAGCGCCTCGACACCCTGGGACTCGACGACCTCGACGGCGTGTTTGAGCTTCATCACCTCCGCGTGGATCGACATGCCCTGATACCCCTCGGACTGGTCGTTCTGGATGAGCTTCTGGAGTTCGCTTCGTACCCCGAACAGCTCCTTGCGCGAGATATCCACGCGGGCCGAGCCGATCACGCCCATCTCTTTCAACTTCTCGAGGCGGTCCTTGATCACCTCGTTTATGCCGTCCCGGATCTCGATGATCTCCTCGGGTACCTGGATGCGCTTCCACTCGACCTCGGTGTCGTGGGTGTACTCGTCGACGTCGGAGTCCTCCTCGGTCATCACCTCGACTTCGGTGATTCCGAGGTTCTCACAGACCTCGAGGATCGCCTCCTCGTCGCCGCCCGGCGAGGCGCTCATCCCCGTCACCAGCGGGTCTTTGGCGTCCTGGTGGTAGCGCTCGGCGATATATACATACGAATAATCGCCAGTCGCACGGTGACACTCGTCGAAGGTGAGGTGGGTCACCTCGGCGAGCGAGATCCGTCCGCCGACCAGGTCGTTCTCGACGACCTGTGGGGTGGCGATGACGATACTCGCGTCGTCCCACAGTGCCGCCCGGTCGTCCGGGCGGACTTCCCCCGTAAAAACGACGATCTCCTCGTCGGGGATCTCCAGTGCCTCGCGGTAGAACTCGGCGTGCTGCTCGACGAGCGGCTTGGTCGGCGCGAGAAAGAGCGACTTCCCGCCGAGTTCGTTCAGCCGTTCGGCGGTGACCAGCAGGCTGACGGTCGTCTTGCCGAGCCCGGTCGGCAGACAGACCAGCGTGTGGGCGGTCTTCGCCCTCCCGGCGAGTTGGATCTGATAGAGCCGGCGTTCGATGAAGCCCGGCGTGAGGAGAGGGTGATCGACCCGAGGAATCTGCTCGTCCGTGGCGGCCATTGGAGCGTTTTGTTCGCTCTCGGGGTTAAGGGTTCGTGTAGCGTGGCGGAAGTAATCCGAACGCTTCTCGCCGGGATCCAAGGGACGTTCTCACAGCCACAACACCTACCCGATCGGAACCGAATCAACGACCGTGGAACTAAATCACACACGTCGGGGATCGGGCGAGCCGCTGCTTCTGATCCACGGCCTCGGCGGGAGCTGGCGGACGTGGGAACCGGTTCTCGACGATCTGGCCGACGAACGCGAGGTGATCGCGGTCGACCTCCCCGGCCACGGCGAAACCCCACCGCTCTCCGGCGAGACGTCGATGGACACGCTCGCGGGCGCGGTCATCGACTTCCTCGAAACACAGGACCTCGCCGGAGTCGACGCCGTCGGGAACTCGATGGGCGCGCGACTCGTCCTCGAACTCGCGCGCCGCGGCGAGATCGGCTCTACGGTGGCGCTCGCACCCGGCGGGTTCTGGGAGGGCTGGGAACGCTACTTCTTCTACGCCACGATCGCCCCCTCGATCCGCCTCGTCCGCGCGCTCCAGCCCGTGATGGACGGGCTCACCGCCAGCGCCGTCGGTCGTACTCTACTGCTCGCCCAACTTTCGGCGCGCCCGTGGAAGCTGTCGGGAGACGTCGCCGGCGAGGAGCTTCGCACCTTCGCTGAGTCACCCGTCTTCGACGAGCTGGTGGACGAACTGGCGTTCGGCCCCGCCCAGCGGGGGAGGGACTCGACGCCCGAATCGATCGTGATCGGGTGGGGGCGAAAGGACCGACTCACTCTTCCCCGGCAGGCCAGACGCGCCAAGGAGCGGTTTCCCGACGCACGCTGGTACTGGTTCGAGGACGCCGGCCATTACCTCCACTGGGACGCCCCCGAGGAGGCGACGCGATTGATACTTCGGACGACCGGCTGAGACGAAACGGTTCGCGTGGGCCGGTTTAGACCAGCGCGACCCCGACCCACATCGCCAGCGCCGCCGCCAGGGGAATCGTCAGGTTGTCATCGACGATGGATCCGCGGATCGTGATCAGATAGCCGTCGGCGGCCGTCGCCGCCATCGCGCCGAGGACTGCCGCCACGGGCGGGACGAACGGTAGCGCGACCAGCAGGCACACCCCGAAGACCGCCGCGAGCGCAACGGGTGACTTCGTCGCCGCCCCCTTCCCGAGGTACCCGCCGACGGGATCGCCGATCGCGAGCATGAACATCGCCGGCACGCCGATTTCCGGCGGGGCTGCGAGCGCCACGACGGCCATTCCGACCATGTACAGCGCGTAGCCCGCGACCTTCTCCCGCTCGTATTCGCGGGTCAGGTTCTCGTAGATCCACCAGTCGAGCCCCGATCGCAGTCGCGCGAATTCGAGCAGAAGAGTGCCCGCCAGCCCGGCCGCCAACACCCAGCCCAACTGCTCCCACGTGAACACGCCGAGCAGGTAGCTCAGGGGTGCGCCGACCCCGCTTGCGTGCACGAGCCGCCGCCCGATTTCGGTCACTACTCCGCCGGGTTCGACTCCGGCTCGGATAGTTCTTCGTATCCGTCACGAACCGACTCGAACGAACGCGAGCCGTCCCGGAGATCGGTCAACAGAGCCGCGAGCTGCGCGATCGGCACCCGGATCTGGTCGGTCGAATCGCGGTCACGCAAGGTGACGGTGCCGTCCGCTTCGGTTTCGTAATCCACTGTCACACAGAACGGCGTGCCGACCTCGTCCTGTCTCCTGTACCGGCGCCCGATGTTGCCCGAGTCGTCGTAGGCGACTTCCAAGCCCGTCCCCCGGAGATCGCCTGCGATCTCGCGGGCGTGTTCGCCCATGCCGTCCCGATCCATCAGCGGGAACACACCCACTGTCGTCGGGGCCATCTCGGGGGCCAACGAGAGGTAACTCCGCTCCTCGCCGTCGACCTCGTCCTCGCGGTAGGCGTGGGCGACGAGCGTGTACAGCGTCCGACCCACCCCGAAGGAGGGTTCGACCACGTGGGGCGTGACGTGCTCGCCCGACTCGGTGACCTCCTCGACCGCGAAACCGGTCGTCCCGGTCGGGATCTCGTGGCTCTCTCCCTCTACCTCGACGGTGACGACGTCCTCCTCGAAGGCGGCGCGGTCCCGCTCGGCGAGCGTCGCGAGCGCGTCGGCGATCTCCCCCGCCTTCCCGCCGAACTCTGGCCCGAGGTAGCTCATGTCGGGGTCGACGGTCGCGCGCTCCGTGTGAATCGGTTCGTCGTATTGCTCGAACACCGTAAACTCCTCGTCGGCGTGTTCGGCGTGCTTCGAGAGGTCGTAGTCGCCCCGGTAGGCGAAGCCGGCGATCTCGACCCAGTCGCCGTCCAACTCGCTTTCGGCGTCCCAGCAATCGCTCGCGTAATGGGCGCGTTCGCCGGGGAGGTGCTGGCGGAATCGAAATCGATCCATATCGACGCCGACACGCTCGTACCACTCCTGGGCGATCCCCAGATAGTACGCCACCCACTCGCTGGCGATGAGCCCCTCCTCGACGGCCTCGCCGATGGTGGTGCTGACGTACTCCGTACCCTCCTCGCGCTGGTTCTCGATCGGGTAGAGCGTCACCTCGACGTCCGATACTCGCGAGAGGTCGGGCTCGTCGCGTTCGGGATCGACGAACTGCTCGAGTTCGGCCTGCGTGAACTCCCTCACTCGAATCACGCCCTTGCGGGGGCTGATCTCGTTTCTGTAGGCGGGCCCGATCTGCGTGACGCCGAAGGGGAGCTTGTTGCGGGCGTATTCGGCGAGTTGGGGGAACTCCACGAAGATCCCCTGGGCCGTCTCGGGGCGCATGTACCCCTGCTGGCCGCTGCCGGGCCCGATGGTCGTCTCGAACATCAGGTTGAACTCCTCGACTGGCTCGCCCGCGAGGGCGGTCCCACACGAGGGACAGACCAGCTCGTGTTCGCGGATCAGCTCCTCGACCTCCGCGATGGGGAGGGCTTCGGCGTCCTCGATTTTCGTGTTGTCCTCGATCAGGTGGTCCGCGCGGTGGCTCTCGCCACACTCGGCACACTCGACGAGCATGTCGTCGAACCCGTCGAGATGGCCCGACGCCTCGAAGACCGCCTCGGGCATCACCGTCGGCGCCTCGATCTCCTGGTTGCCCTCCCTGACGGTGAAGCGATCGCGCCAGGCGTCTTCGAGGTGGCGTTTGAGTGCCGCGCCCTCGGGCCCGTAGGTGTAGAAGCCGGCGGTCCCCCCATAGACGCCGTTCGACGGGAAGAAAAACCCGCGGCGTTTCGCGAGTTCCGCGAGGGTACGGCCCTCGCTCCCGCTATCGCTCATCGAGCGCCTCCAGCAGGTGGGTGTCCTGGACGATCCCCACTAGCTCGCCCCCGCTGGTCATCGGGATCTGCTCGATGTCGTGGCGGATCATGAGTTGGGCGGTCTTCTGGGCCGTTTTCGTCTTCGTCACCGTCACGATGTCCGCGGTCATGAACTCTCGTACCGGTGCAGTCGGGATCTCGACGTTCCGGGTCGGCAGATACCGGTTGCCGACGCCTTTGATGCTCTCCCACTTCCAGTCGCTGTCGTCGCTGGCCATGCTGTCGCCGGTGCGCTCCTCGCCCTCGACGACCTCCGCGACGTCGAGAACGTCGACCTCGGTGAGGATCCCGCAGGGGTCGGCGTCGTCGTCGAGCACGACCGCGTAGGGCTCGTCGGCGTAGTAGAGCTCGCGTTCGGCGACCGGGAGCGGCGTGCCGGCGTAGACGCCGTTGACGTGTCTGGCCGCGAGACCGCCGACTTCGGCGTCACCCGCGGCGTTCCCCTCGGCGATCGAGCGGATCACGTCGGTGACCGTCACGATCCCCTCGAGCCGCCCGTCGACCACGGGGACACGGCGTGCACCCTCGCGAACCATCAGCCCCGCGAGTTCCTCGATGCTCGTCCCCTCGCTCGTCGTCGGGGCCTCCTCCAACAGCAGCGCGAGCTGGTCCTCGTCGGGCCGTTCGATCAACCCCTCTCGCGAAACCAGTCCACGGAACTCCTCGGTGCCGTCCTCGTTTTTCACGACCGGCACCGACGAAAACCCGCGCTCTTGGAGGTATTCGAGCGCGTCGTCGCGCGACCCCGGCAGCTCGACGGTCACGAGCTCCGAGCGCGGCGTCATCGCGTCAGCGACTTTCATGCTCGCCGCGTACGACCTCCGAGACCTTGTACCCCCCGATCCGTTCCGTCGTCGGTCGTCGTCGCGTCCAGCAGGGGACCTCCCGTCCCGCCGCGTCCGAGTTAGCGGCAAAACCCACCCACGGAAACGACCTGCACCTGCATGGTATTGATATGAGGGGTGAGATAAATTCGGGTGTCAGTCCGAGAAGTTTATAAGCTACGCTACCGATTGTCACATCATGTCCACGAAAGCGACTCCGGCGTCCGCTGTGGATGGCGAGCACGAGGTCATGGCCTCGATAGACGACGCGCCCGACGAGCAGCGCGTCATTATTGCCGACGTGACGATGGAGGGTGCGTGGCTCTCCATGCCCCTTCGTGACGCCGCATCGCTTCCGGACTGGCGGTAAGGATACGCTTTTCCCGTTCCCGTTCGTTGCCCACTCCCATGCAGTACCGCGAGGTCCATACGAAACGAGAGTTCGTCGCCCGGATGGAGACCGGCGCAGACTGGCGTGAGGAGCTAGAGAGCCTCGCCGAGGAGGCCGAGATCGATGCGGGCTTCTTCTACGCGCTCGGCGCGGTTCAGGACGCCGAGGTCCACTTCTACGACCAGCGCGAGAAGGCCTACGATGCCGTGACGTTCGAGGAACCCCTCGAAGTCGCCGCCTGTATGGGGAACGTCTCGTGGCTCGACGCAGAGCGCTTCGCACATACTCACGCGGTGCTCTCGCGACCCAGCGGGCAGGCGATCGCGGGCCATCTCGACTCCGGGACCGTCTTCGCCGGCGAGTGTTACATGCGCGAGTTCGACGAGGATCTCGTCCGTAAACCCGACACGACCACCGGGCTGGACCTCTGGCTGTAGATGCACGGGGAGGACGAACGCTACTTCGAGCGGATCGAGTCCCGGCTCGACGAGGCGTTCGACCGGGCCGAGCGGGCTCGATCGAACGGCGGCGATCCCCGGCCCGAGGTCGAGATCCCCGTCGCCAAGGACATGGCCGACCGGGTCGAGAACATCCTCGGAATTTCGGGGGTCGCAGAGCGGGTTCGCGAACTCGAAGAACGGATGAGCCGCGAGGAGGCCGCGCTGGCGCTGGCCGAGGACTTCGCCGAGGGGCGAGTGGGTGAGTACGAGACCAAGGACGGCAAGATCGAGGGAGCGGTCAGGACTGCGGTCGCCCTCCTGACCGAGGGCGTGGTCGCCGCGCCCATCGAGGGGATCGACCGGGTCGAGCTGCTGGAAAACGACGACGGCACCGACTGCGTGCGGGTCTTCTACGCCGGCCCCATCCGGTCTGCGGGCGGGACCGCACAGGCGCTGTCCGTCCTCGTCGCCGACTACACCCGCGCGCTGCTCGGCGTCTCGGAGTACCAGGCCCGCGACGACGAAGTCGAGCGCTACGCCGAGGAGGTCGGACTCTACGACAAAACGACCGGACTCCAGTACTCGCCCAAAGATAAAGAAACGAAGTTCATCGCCCGGCACTGCCCGATCATGCTCGACGGGGAGTCGACGGGTGACGCCGAGGTCTCGGGCTTTCGCGATCTGGAGCGAGTGGGAACGAACAACCCCCGTGGCGGGATGTGTCTGGTCCTCGCGGAGGGAATCGCGCTCAAGGCCCCGAAGATCCAACGGTACACCCGCGAGCTCGACGAGGTCGATTGGCCCTGGCTGCAGGATTTGATCGACGGTACGATCGGAGAGGACGAGGACGGCGGCGAGGGAGACGGCGACGAGACCGAACCGGCCGACGGGGACGAACCCGAACCGGACACCGACGCTCCGGACGGCCCGCCGCGGGTCGAGCCCGCGACGAAGTTCCTCAGGGACCTGATCGCCGGCCGGCCCGTCTTCTCACACCCCTCCCGGCCGGGCGGGTTTCGCCTGCGCTACGGCCGCGCGCGAAATCACGGCTTCGCCACCGGCGGGATCCACCCGGCGACGATGCATATCGTCGACGACTTCCTCGCGACGGGCACCCAGATCAAGACCGAACGCCCCGGGAAGGCCCACGGGATCGTCCCCGTCGACACTATCGAGGGGCCCACCGTTAGGCTGGCGAATGGCGAGGTGCGGAAGATAAACGATGCCGCGGAAGCGCTGGAAGTGCAAAACGGGGTCGAGAAGATCATCGACGCCGGCGAGTACCTCGTCAACTTCGGGGAGTTCGTCGAGAACAACCACCCGCTCGCGCCGGCGTCCTATACCTTCGAGTGGTGGATCCAGG
>NZ_RDQG01000013.1 GCF_003697815.1 Halalkalicoccus subterraneus
GTTGCCCGAGCCCTGGTCCTCGGCCTCGACGTTGACGATCCCGTTCTCGTCGATGTTGAATGAGACCTCGATCTGCGGGGTGCCGGCGGGCGCGGGCGGAATACCGGAAAGCATGAACTCCCCCAGGAGCTCGTTGTCCTCGGCCATCTCGCGCTCGCCTTGGAACACCCGGACCTGCACGGAGGTCTGGTTGTCAGCGGCGGTGGTGAAGACCTTCGATTCCTCGGTCGGGATCGTCGTGTTCTTCTCGATGAGTCGCTCGAAGAGGCCGCCCTTGACCTCGATACCGAGACTGAGCGGCGTCACGTCGAGCAGCACGATGTCGTCGACCTCCCCACCCAGGACGCCGCCCTGAATCGCAGCACCCAGCGCGACGGCCTCATCGGGGTTGACGTTCTTCTTGGGTTCCTGGTCGACGACCTCCTCGACCTTCTCTTGAACCTGGGGCATTCGGGTCGACCCCCCCACCAGAATGACCTCGTCGATCTCGCTTTCGTCATAGCCCGCATCGCTGAGCGCCTGCTCGGTCGGGCCGACGGTCCGCTCGATCAGGTCCGCAGTCAGCGACTCGAACGTCGCGCGCGTGAGCGAGGTCTCGAGGTGGACGGGGCCCGAATCGGTCGCCGTGATGAAGGGCAGGTTGATGTCGGTTTCCTTCCGGCTACTCAGCTCGATTTTGGCCTCCTCTGCGGTGTCCTTCAGGCGCTGGAGGGCCTGGCGGTCCTCCCGGAGGTCGATGCCGTGGTCGTTCTGGAACTCCTCGGCGAGGTGATCGATGACCGCCTGGTCCCAGTCGTCGCCACCGAGGTCGTTGTCCCCGTTGGTCGCGACGACCTCGTAGACGCCGCCACCGAGGTCGAGCACCGAGACGTCGAAGGTGCCCCCGCCGAGGTCGTAGACCATCACGGTCTGGTCGGACTCGTCGTCGAGCCCGTAGGCCATCGAGGCGGCGGTCGGCTCGTTGACGATGCGCTCGACCTCGAAGCCGGCGATCTCGCCGGCGTCCTTCGTCGCCTGGCGCTGCTTGTCGTTGAAGTACGCCGGGACGGTGATGACGGCCTTCTCGACGTCGTCGCCGAGGTATTCCTCGGCGTCGCGTTTGATCTTCTGGAGGATCATCGCCGAGAGCTGCTCGGGGGTGTACTCTTCCCCTTCGACCGCGACGGTGTAGCCGTCCTCGCCCATGTGGCGTTTGATCGAGGCGATCGTCCGGTCGGGGTTCTGGATCGCCTGGTTTTTGGCGGGTTTGCCGACCAGGCGCTCGCCGTCGTCGGTGAAGGCGACGACCGACGGCGTGGTTCGGTCACCCTCGCCGTTGACGATGATCTCGGGGTCGCCACCCTCCATGACCGCAAAGGCGCTATTGGTGGTACCGAGATCGATACCGAGAATCTTGTTACTCGCCATTGTTGGCCTATCATTGCGCGCTCGATCTTTTAAGCCTTGCTACCTCGAACCAGTGCGTGAAACCGTGTCAACGGGCCGCTCCCGGACGAATTCGGTCGATTCTCGCCGGGCGTACCGGGGAAAAACCGGAACCGCAATACTACTCTTCGGATCCGCCGCTGACGGTCACTTGCGCCGGGCGCAACACCTTCTCGGCCATCTCGTAGCCCGGCGTGTAGACCTCCTCGATTGCGCCCTCGGGCTGGTCCGACTCGACGCGCATCATCACCTCGTGGCGCTGGGGGTCGACCTCGGTTCCCGGCTCGGGCGAAACCGTGCTGACGTCCTCGTTTTCGAGCACGCGGTCGAACTCCGAGAGCGTCATCTCGACGCCTTCACGGAGGCTGTCCGCGTCCTCCGATTCCTCCTCGACGGCCCGGTTGAGGTTGTCCCGAACGTCGAGCAGGCGGGTCACGAGGTCCTCCGTCGCACGCTTTTCGACCTGCTCCTGTCGTTTTTTCGCGCGCTTCTTGTAGTTCTGGAAGTCCGCCTGCGTGCGTTTCAGTCGCGATTCGAGGTCCTCGATGCGTTCCTCGCGCTCGTCGAGTTCGGCTTCGAGCGTTTCGACCTGGTTCCCGTCCTCGGTTTCTTCGGTTTCCTCGGCTTCGTCGACCGATTCGGTCGCCCCCGATTCCTCGACGGTCCCCTCGTCGGAAGCCTGCCGCTCCTCGTTGCTCATACGTCGACGGTGCGCCCGCGCGGGTTTAAGGGTTACAGAACCGGCTCGTAGTCGGTGATCCGAAACCGACGTCTCGTCTCAGGGAGCGGTAGACTGGGCGTCGGCACGTCCCATCCGCCGGGCGTCCATCGCGACCGCCGCCAGCGCGATGCCGGTCGTGAGCAGGTTGATCCCGACGAGGAGGCCGATCGCCCACGCGGCCGTCGACGGCCAGCCCACGAGGATCAACCCCGCAAGCACGCCGAGCATCGAGAGGATCCCCCGACGATCAACAGCGACCGCCACGCCTTCCCGCCCCGTTCGGTCACTCGTGTCGCCATCGTTTTCACCGGATCAGATAGGACCGTCAACACGGTGATCGTGTCTGCGTATCCACAGAAAACCGACCGTGCGTTGCTGTCGACGACCCGACAGGTGGTGTCGGATCTGGGCAGCGCGGCGGTTATATCCCGCGGGCGACAACCGTCGACCGTGGCGATACGCCTCACCTACGAGGGCGGGACGATCCGCGTGAGCGGCCCGGAACGCGACCTCGCGGCCCTCGAA
Source organism: Halalkalicoccus subterraneus (assembly GCF_003697815.1). Lineage (NCBI taxonomy): Archaea > Methanobacteriati > Methanobacteriota > Halobacteria > Halobacteriales > Halalkalicoccaceae > Halalkalicoccus > Halalkalicoccus subterraneus. The sequence goes on from NZ_RDQG01000013.1 coordinate 2,672, forward strand.
ACGGACTCGCTTCTCGAATACGATCCCCGAAGCGAGACCGACAGAGCTCCCGCGTTCCGGTACGCCGAGCTCCGAGACCGGCTCGACGGGGAGGGGATCGAGTACGAGGACCACCTCTTCGAGACACCGTCCGTGGGGCTCGTCTCCGAGTACGAACTGCGCTCCTACCAACGGGCAGCCCTCGACGCGTGGCGCGACAACGGGGATCGCGGGGTACTCGAACTCCCGACGGGCAGCGGCAAGACGGTGATCGCGATCAAGGCCATCGAGGCCCTCGGGATCCCGACGCTCGTCGTCGTCCCCACGATCGACCTGCTGAACCAGTGGCGCGAGGAGCTCCGCACGGAGTTCGATATACCAGTAGGACAGTTCGGCGGCGGCGTCCAGTCCCGGGAGGCGATCACGGTCTCGACCTACGACTCGGCCTACCTCAAGGCCGATTCAATCGGCGACGTCTTTCCCCTGGTGGTCTTCGACGAGGTCCACCACCTCGGCGGGGAGGGCTACCGCGAGATCGCCCGTCTGTTGGCCGCACCTGCCCGACTGGGATTGACGGCGACGTTCGACCGGTCCGACGGCGCCCACGAGACGATCGAAGAGCTGGTCGGGCCGGTCGTCTACCGGACGAGCGCCGAGGAACTCGCGGGCGAGCACCTTGCACCCTACGACGTCAAACGGATCGAAGTGTCGCTCACCGACGCCGAGCGCGAGGAGTACGAGGAGGTACAGGAGACGTTCGTCTCCTACCTCCGGGAGTCGGGCATCGACATGCGGCGAGGAAGCGACTACCAGGAACTCGTCAAGCGTTCGGGGTCGGATCCGCGTGCGAGGGAGGCGCTGCTCGCGAAACAGCGCGCCCGCGAGATCGTCTCGAACGCCGAGCGCAAGGTCGAGGAGCTGGGCGCGATCCTCGACCGACACCGCGGCGAGCGGATCATCGTCTTCACCGCCCACAACGACCTGGTCTACCGTCTCTCCGAACGGTTTTTACTCCCGGCGATCACCCATCGCACGGGCACGGAGGAGCGCCGCGAGATCCTCGACCGCTTTCGAGACGGCACCTACTCCCGGATCGTCGCCTCGAACGTTCTGGACGAGGGGGTGGACGTCCCGGACGCCAGCGTCGCGGTCGTCCTTTCGGGCAGCGGCTCCCAACGGGAGTTCACCCAGCGACTGGGGCGGATCCTGCGGCCGGGCGAAGGTAAGCGGGCACTGCTGTACGAACTCGTCAGCGAGGACACGGCCGAGGAGAACGTCGCCGCGCGCCGGAGGTAGTCGGTTTTTACCCCACCCAGCTCGTAGGAAGGCCAGTGCTGACGAAAGACCTGCTCCGCGTTTCGCGTGCCGGCGGGCGCTACTCGCTCCGGTTCGCCGGCCGCGAGGGCCGCCCGCTTGCGGCGAAGGTGCTAGGTGCGTTCGAGGACCACGTCGGGGAGCCGCGCGAAGCGCTCGACAGCGCACTTGCCGACCTCGAAGGCGAGTACGACTTCAAGCTCGTCCGCGGGCTCGCGAAGCTCGTCGAGCGCGAGGTGACCTTCGAGACGCGGGCGGCCGTTCCCCCCGAACGTGCGCGCCGGGCCGCCTTCGAGGCCGGCGAGGCCCTGCTGGTCGCGGACGAGCAGGGGCGGACGGACGCGCTCGTGCGGGCCGGCGATGCCCTCGGTATCTCGTCCGTCGAACTCGATCGCGCGCTGTACGCCGACCGGGAGGACCGGCAAGTGCTCGCCGAACTCGGGAGTCGATACGATCCCGAGAGCCTGCTCGCCCAGTACGACCTCTCGCTGGCTCAGACCGCGCTGTTCGACGCCCGCGAGATCCGTATCAGGAGCGACGACCCCCGCAGACTCGTCTCGGCGACCAAGCGACTGGGTCTGCTCTACGAACTCGAAAAAACCGACTCGGGTCGAGAACTCGTCGTGACGGGTCCCGACGCGCTGTTCCGTGCGACCCGTCGGTACGGGACCCGGTTCGCCCGATTGCTCCGAACCGTCGTCGACGCCGGCGACTGGGAGCTTCGCGCGACGATCGACGACCACGGCACCGAACGAACCCTCGAACTCTCCGCTGCTGACTCCTCGCTGCGCGCGCCCGACGCCGAACCGGTCGTGGAGGTGAGCTACGACAGCGAGGTCGAACGCGAGTTCGCGACCCGATTCGGGGCGCTCGATCTCGACTGGGAGCTCCGACGGGAACCCGAGCCATTGGAAGTCGGCGCGAGCGTGATGATCCCCGACTTCGCGTTCGACTACCGCCACGGCGACTTCCGCGTCTACTTCGAGATCATGGGATTTTGGACCCCCGAGTACGTCGCAAAGAAGCTCGACCAGCTGGAGCGCGTCGAGGACGTCGAACTGCTCGTGGCGGTCGACGAGTCGCTGGGTGTGAGCGAGGCGATCGAGGCGCGCGATCACCGTGTCGTTCCCTACTCAGAGCGGGTGCGGATCAAGGACGTCCGCGACGCGCTGCGCCGCCACGAGGAGCGCCTCACAGCCGCGAGCGCCGCGACCCTTCCCGATGCGCTCTCACCGAAGGAGGACGTCGTTTCGCTTTCGGCGCTCGCGGGGCACCACGGGGTGAGCGAGCGCGCGCTCGACGGGGTCGACTTTCCCGACCACGAACTGGTCGGGCGAACCCTCGTACGGCCGGCGGTCCTCGAAGCGATCGACGGGCGGCTCATGGAGGGCCAGTCCCTCGCCGAGGCCGAGCGCGCGCTCGACGGGCACGGGATCGACGAGACCAGCGCGGTCCTCTCGCGACTCGGCTACCGCGTCGAGTGGGACGGGCTCTCGGGCGGAACGCTTCGGCCGATCGACTGACACTCTACGTTCACGACCGGAAGACTTTTTATTTAGTGGTCTGTAGGATTTATTACTTCCCGGTCCTGCTGATTCCCCTCCCCACCCCAGTGGATTCGGGAAGTGTTTTTCCTTTCCTCGACTCACAGCGAGAGCCCGCGCGTTCGGACGACAGCGAGGCTCGCCACGGCGACTGCCAGTAGGAGGCCGAGCGCGCCGTAGGCGACGCCCCAGCCGGCGACGTCAGCGAGCGTACCGGTGACGACGCTTCCGAGCGCGCCGAGCAGCATGTAGACCGTTCGCACGAGACCGAACCCCCTGTTCTCCTCGCCCTCCGAGAGCCGGACGATGTAGCGGTCCTGGAGCGGCGCGCTCCAACTCATCGCGACGCCGGCGAGGACGACCCCGAGGACGACGACCGGGAGCGAGGGACCGAGTACCAGCACTGGATAGGCGAGGATTCCGACCGCGAGCGTCGCCGCCAGCGTCGGATCGCGTCCGAAGCGATCCGAGAACGACCCGATCGCCGGGGCGAAGATCCCGTGAGCGACGAAGTACAGCGAGAAGAGGACCCCGGACAGCGCCGTCGAGTAGCCGTGACGGGCGATCAGAAAGGTCGGCAGGAACGAGGCGGTCGCCTGCCACGTGAACGCCGCGATCACCGCGAGAACGGTGGTGTAGGCGATCGCGGGTCGCGAGAGGAGTTCCAGAAGGGTCCGTGGCTCGAACTGCTTGCGAAGCGGGCGCTCGGGGTGCTGGGGCTCGGTCCCTCGCACCCGCCAAGCGAACAGCGCGCCGACCGGGACTGCCACGACTGTTCCGAGGAGGAGCGCGACCCGCCAGCCGTAGCGCGCGCCGATGGCGGCCGCCAGTACGGGTGCCGAAAGTCCCGCGATCGGGCTGCCGGTGACGTGCAGCCCGATCGCGCGGCCGGTGTTCGAGAACAGCCGTGTGAGAAGCGTCGTCGCGACCACGTAGTGAAGCCCCGCGCCCGCGCCGAGGAGTACGGCGAAGAAACCGAAGGCAGCCATCGACGGCGAGAGCGCGAGCGCCGCGCTTGCGACCGCCGTCGTCGTTACGGCGGTGAGGATCACTCGGCGCTCGCCGAAACGATCCGCGAGGACGCCCGATGGAAACTGCGAGAGCGCGTAGGCCGCCCACATCCCCGACAGCGCCAGTCCAATGGTTCCTGAGGAAGTCCCGAACTCGGCGACGATCGCCGGGACGACGGGGCTGATGACCAGCCGGGCGACCATCGTCGCGAAGAAGGCGAGCGTACACAGGACGAGGACGGTGTTTCGGTACTCCCAGCGCACGACTGGCGATTGATCCGACCCCGGCTAAAACGTGTGGATAGCGGCCAGCGAGACGACCTTTCCCACCTTCATTCGAACGTTCCCGATTCGACGACGTAGATAACGATACCGAGAACGACTGCACCGCCGCCCGTGATCATGCCGGATTCGACCAGCGACCTCCCAAGTATGTACGAAGTGACCGACATCGCGACAACCCATCCAGCAGCCGTGAGAAGCGCCGTCTGTACCGACGTCATCTCCGCGTTCGGCGGACCGATGGCCATATTCTCGACTACGAATTTTGACGATAAAAGCCCATTGGGCGGGACCGTCCCCGTTCCGAACCCCTTCAGTCCTCACGACGCCGTCCTTTCGGGACCACCGAGCGGAGTTCGCCGTGGAGGTACAGCCCTACACCGAGCGGCTCGCGTCCGCCCGCGATCTCGTGGGCGGCGATCAGGTAGCCCCAATCACCGTCCCACTCGAGTTCCTGATCCTTCCCACGAACGAACGCCATCGCTTCCTCGGGATCGAGGTCGATGACGTTCCGCGTCGCCTCCCGGCCGAAACGCTGGACCGCGTTGGTCGTCGGCTTCCAGTGTTCCTGGCGGGTTCTGAGGAACTTCATGCCCAACCCCTCGATCTCGGTGGGTGAGGGGACTGCTCCGTGAAGGACCCAGATCTTGCCCGCGCCCTTCTCCCAGAACGAGTGGTCCTCGAACTCCTCGGGGCCGATCCCGAAGCGCTGGTCCCACCACTCGACCACCTCTTCGCGGGTGGCTCGGTTTTCGAGTTCGCGCTCGGCGTCGGTGGCGGGTAGGCGGTCGAAGCGCTGGCCGTCGTTGCTCATCCCGTCACCTCCAGTTTTGCACAGAAGAACCCGCCGGTGTCGTTGTGATGCGGGTAATACCGTCGGGCCTTTCGGACAGACGCGTCGTACTCCTCTCCTTGCCACTCGGTGACGCCCGGCCGGGAGTCGAGGGCCGAGTCGAACTCGACGACCCGGCAGTCCTCGTGCTCCAGAACGTGATCCAGCACGGCCTCGTTCTCCTCGGGGGCGAACGTACACGTCGAGTAGACGACGGTTCCTCCCTCGCAGGTGGCTTGTATCGCCCGCTTGAGGATCCCCTTCTGTACCCCTGAAACGCCCTCGACGTGCGAGAGGCTCCACTCGTCGAGCGTGTCGGGACGCTTTCGGATGATCCCCTCACACGAACAGGGTGCGTCGACGAGCACGCGGTCAAAGGCGTCGAGCCCGACGGGCTTGAGCGAGAAGTTCCGCGCGTCCTGGCGGGTCACGGCGACGTTCGTCAGGCCCAGCCGTTCGGCGTTAAAGCGCAGCGCCGACAGGCGCCCGAGGTTGTTGTCGTTTGCGACCACCGGGCCAGTATCGTCCATCAGTGCGGCGATCTGAGCGGTTTTTCCGCCGGGAGCGGCACACGCATCGAGCACGCGCTCGCCGGGCTGGGGATCCAGCACCGTCGCCGGTAGCGAGGAGACTTCCTCCTGGCCGTGGATCCAGCCGTGGAAGTACGGCCACGTGTTGCCCGGCTTGCCGGTCTCGAGTTCGAGCACGGTGGGATTCCACGCCCGGCCCTCGTAGTCCACTCCCTCCTCGTCGAGGGCACGTTTCGTCCGTTCGACGCCGGCTTTGATCGTGTTCACACGGACGACCGACGGGAGCGGGCGCTCGCAGGCGGCGAGAAAGGCCTCGAAGTCGTCGACGAGCGGCTCGTACCGCGAAAGCACCTCCATCGCGTTCCGGTAGCCCGCTCGTGTGCTTGTGGGTTTCGCTATTCCTCGGGGCGCGTTCCCTCCTCGAACTCGGCGTGCTCGATCCATTTCTCGAGCGAGGGCTGGCCGCAGTAGCGCACCGTGTCGGTTCGGTCGTCGTAGTCGATGACGTGTGCCTCGATCAGCTTCGGGAGATGTCGCTCTTCGAGCGCCGTCTCGATCGCTTCGGTCGTCCCCTCGTGATCCGGCGCTTCGCGCTCTCGTATCCGTTCGGCAAGCTCCCCCAACGTCATGCCCGCTTCACCGTTCCGATAGAGGGCATACAGCGCGTATCTCCGACGACGGCGACACAGCAACTCGAATATCGCGTCCAGAGAGAGCGTCCACGGACCAGCCGTACTCACGCCTCACCCCTGCTCTCGCGGGACTCACCCATCGCTCTTTCTTCTCTTTCTCGTCTCTCGAACATTCGTTCCCCTCCAACTACATTATTGATGTGACAGTATATCAACCGTGCGTTTCGGACTCCCTCGTTCGCGCTGATCGGCCAGTCGGGGCGTAGCGTGGCCGCTCCGAACGCCATTGACGCCGGCGGTCCCTTTATTGAGATGGGTCGCGTCGGTCGGCTATGGCACGGATTGACGTTCACGACGAGTCCGTCTCGCTCGACGAGCCGTTCCTCGTCGAGGGACTTCCTGGTGTGGGGCTGGTTGGAAAGATCGCGACCGACCACCTGGTCGAGACGTACTCGATGAGCCACTACGCGAGCGTCTACTGCGAGGGGCTCCCCAAAATTGGCGTCTATCTCGATGACGACGACGAACTCAAACCCCCCGTTCGGCTCTACGCCGATCCCGAGCGCGATCTGCTTGCCCTGCAGAGCGAGGTGCCCGTTTCGGGATCCGGCGCACCGGAGTTCGCCGCCTGCGTGACGGGCTGGCTCGAGGAGCGCGGGGTGACGCCGCTGTATCTCAGCGGGCGGCCCGCCGAGAAGGAGGGAACGCCGGAGGTCTACGGCGTTGCGACGGGCACGGGGAGCGAACATCTCGATCAGGCGGGGATCGTCCCGCCCGGTGAAACCGGCTTCATCAGCGGGCCGACCGGCGCGCTGCTCAACCGGGCGATCGAAACGGATCTCGATGGCGTCGGCCTGATCGTCGAGAGCGACCTCCAGTTCCCCGACCCGGAGGCCGCCCGCGCGCTGATTCAGGCGGGAATCGGACCGATCCTCGACATCGACGTCGACGTCGGGCGGCTGGTCGAACAGGCCGAGACGATCCGCGAACAGCGCGAACAGCTCGCCCAGCGAATGCAGGAGATCGAGGGCGACGAGAGCACGCAGGCCCAACCGCTCAGGATGTATCAGTGATCGCGAACCCGTCCGATTCGACGGGAACCGAGACGGGCGTTCCTGCCGGTGGTTTGGACTAGGTTCATTTCCTTCGAAAGCGTAGGGAGGGTATGTCAGATCTCGAAGAGAGCGTCGAGGAGTTCCTCGACGACGCGGACTACGTGCTCTCGGAGTACCAACAGGGATACATGGACGCCGACGCGGCGCTGTCGGTGTTGGAGGGGCACGTCGACGACTTGGACGAGGAGTTCCGGGGGTAGGGAGCCTCGGTAGCAAGCGTTATGCGCGGGCGGGCCGCGCTCCAACCCATGACGGAGTTCTCACGACGAGTCGAGTCGGTCTCGATCAGCGGGATCCGCGAGGTGTTCGAGGCCGCCGGTGAGGAGGCGATCAACCTCGGGCTCGGGCAGCCCGACTTCCCGACGCCCGACCACGCCCGCGCAGCCGCCATCGACGCGATCGAGAGCGGTGCGGTCGACGCCTACACCTCCAACAAGGGCACTCGGGAGCTGCGAGAAGCCATTAGCGAGAAGTACGACCGGGACTATTCCCTCCAAATCGATCCCGAAGACGTGATCGCCACCTCGGGGGGCAGCGAGGCGCTGCATTTGGCCATCGAGGCCCACGTCAACCCGGGTCAGGACGTGCTGATTCCGGACCCCGGCTTCGTCTCCTACGACGCCCTGACGCGGATCGCGGATGGGGTTCCAAAGCCCCTCGAACTGCGCGAGGACCTCACGCTCGACCCCGAAACGGTCGAGGCGGCGATCACTGACGACACCGCTGCCTTCATCGTCAACAGCCCCGCCAACCCCACGGGCGCGGTCCAATCGGAGGAGGACATGCGAGAGTTCGCCCGGATCGCGGACGCTAACGACGTCCTGTGTATCTCCGACGAAGTCTACGAGCACATCGTCTTCGAGGGCGAGCACCGTTCTCCCCTCGAATTAGCGGAGACGGACAACGTCGTGGTCGTGAGCGCCTGCTCGAAGACCTACTCGATGACCGGCTGGCGACTCGGCTGGATCACCGGCTCGAACCGCCGGATCGAGCGCATGCTGCGGGTCCACCAGTACGCCCAGGCCTGTGCGAGCGCGCCCGCCCAGTACGCCGCCGAGGCCGCCCTCTCGGGTCCCCAAGAGCCCGTCGAGGGGATGGTCGAGACCTTCGAGGAGCGCCGGGATCTCGTCCTCGACGGGCTGGCCGACATGGGTCTCGAAACACCCACCCCGCAGGGAGCCTTCTACGCCATGCCGAAGGTGCCCGAGGGGTGGGTCGAGGAAGTGATCGACCGGGGCGTGGTCGTCGTCCCCGGCGAAGCCTTCGGCGAGAACGGTGCGGGCTACGCACGGCTCTCGTACGCGACGAGTACCGAGGAACTCGAAGACGCCCTCGGGATCATGCGCGAGGCGACCCGGGCGGTGCGGTGATCTCGCGGTCGGGCCGCGGTCGACCGGGTTAAAACTCCGTCGGACGTTCCCCGTATCGACGATCGTTTATCCGAATCCGAGTAACGTTCATGAGAATGGTGGATCCTGATCCGACGTGTGGACGTCGTGAGGTACCTCGAACGGACCGAAATCACGGACACGATAGGCCGATCGAACCGGGGAGGCGCGGACGATGGACGTAGTCAACCGGGTGTTCAACGCCGAAAGCGATCACGGCACGTTCGTCTACTTCATCGCCGCCATCGCCGCGCTCAACGGGCTGTTGTTCGGCTTCGACGTCGGCGTCATCTCCGGGGCGCTGTTGTACATCGACCAGTCGTTCACCCTCTCGCCGTTCATGCAGGGGCTCGTGACCAGCAGCGTGCTCGTGGGGGCGATGATCGGGGCGGCCACCGGCGGGAAGTTGGCCGACCGCTTCGGCCGGCGGCGGCTGACGCTTGCGGGCGCGGTCGTGTTCTTCGTCGGCTCGTTCGGGATGGCCCTCTCGCCGACGCTCGGCTGGCTGATCGTCTGGCGGGTCGTCGAGGGCGTCGCCGTCGGCGTCGCCTCGATCGTCGGCCCGCTGTACATCGCCGAGACGGCCCCGCCGGACGTCCGGGGGGCGCTCGGATTCCTCCAGCAGCTGATGATCACCATCGGGATCCTGCTGGCCTACGGCGTCAACTACCTCTTCGCGCCGGAGTTCCTCGGGATCATCGGGTGGCGCTGGATGCTCTGGTTCGGGGCCGTCCCCGCCGCGGTGCTTGCGGTCGGGACGTACTTCCTACCCGAGAGCCCGCGCTGGCTCGTCGAGAACGAACGCGTCGAGGAAGCCCGAAGCGTGCTCTCGCGCATCCGCGACACCGACGCGGTCGGCGAGGAGGTCGAGGAGATCCGCGAGGTCAGCGAGATCGAGGAGAAGGGGGGCCTCTCGGACCTACTGGAACCGTGGGTCCGCCCGGCACTGATCGTCGGGGTGGGACTGGCGATCATCCAGCAGTTCAGCGGCATCAACACGATCATCTACTACGCGCCGACGATCCTCAGCAACATCGGCTTCGGCGACATCGCCTCGCTGGCCGGCACCATCGGCGTCGGGGTCGTCAACGTGGCGCTGACGGTCGTGGCCGTCCTGTTGGTCGATCGGGTCGGCCGGCGGCCGCTGTTGCTCGTCGGCACGGCGGGAATGACGGTGATGCTCGCTATTTTGGGGCTTGGTTTCTTCCTGCCCGGCCTCTCGGGGATCATCGGCTACGTGACGCTAGGAAGCATGTTTCTGTATGTCGCCTTCTACGCGATCAGCCTCGGGCCGGTGTTCTGGCTGCTGATCTCCGAGATCTACCCGCTTCGGATCCGCGGGACCGCCGAGGGCGTCGCCAGCGTCTTCAACTGGGGCGCGAACTTCCTCGTCGGGCTGACCTTCCTCCCGCTGATCGACCGGATCGGGGAGGGCTATTCGTTCTGGATCCTCGGGGCCTTCTGTCTGCTGGCGTTCGTCTTCATCTACGCTCGCGTCCCCGAGACGATGGGGCGGTCGCTCGAGGAGATCGAGGCCGATCTGCGCAACAACGCCATCATGGGTCCTGACGCGGACGTCGAGGACTCCGAACGGGAGCACCGTACCGACTGAGGCTGGGTGCCGGTGTCGCCATTCGGCTCGGTGACACATGGTCGCCGTCCAGTTCGCCGACCCGCTACCTCCCCGAGAGGACCCGCGCGAACGTTCGGACGCGTTCGGCGGCGCGGTCGTCGGCGTGATCGAAGGCCAGCCGACGCACCCGTTCGCGCTCCTCAGTATGAGCCTCCGGCGATTCGAACAGCTCCTCGAGCGCGTCGAGTAGCTCCTCGAACGTCTCGGCGACGGGACCGGGCGTGACTTCGTCGTAGTCGAGGTTGAACCCGGGGCGTTCAGCGTACTCCTCGCGATCGTAGGCGTAGAAGGCAACCGGCCGGTCGAGCAGCAAATAATCGAAGTAGACCGACGAGTAGTCCGTCACAAGCGCGTCGACTTCTCGAAACGTGGGGTAGACGTCGAACTCGGCCGGGAGAAAGCGAAGGGAATCGAACCGTTCCCCGTCGACGTCGGGCTCGTTGAACGGGTGGAACTTCACGAGCATCGCCGCGTCGTGGTCGGCGAGGAACGCGTCCAGTCGCTCGAAGTCGACGTGTTCGGCGGGCGCGCACTCTCCCTCGCGGTACGTCGGCAGGTAGGCGACCAACCGATCGGCGTCGATGTCGGCGATGGCGTCGAGGAGGTCGTCGTCCTGTCGGATCCGTTCGCCGGGGACCTCTCGGGCGAGCGCGTCGTTGCGCGGATAGCCCGTCACCGGAAAATCGGGATCGATCCTGAACGCCGACCGGAAGGAATCGGCGAACCCGGCCGCGGTGAGGGTGAGGGCGTCGAACTGGTGGTACGTGTATCGGAGCCGGAGTCGTTCGAGCAGCGGGAACGCCGCGAAGCTCGGCGCGTCGGTCGCGATGCGCTTCAGCGGGACGCCGTGCCAGAGCTGGATCAGGTACGCCCCGCCGGTCGGCCACAGCGGCATGTCCGTCATGGTACCGGTAACGAAGACGACGCCCGCCCGTAACATCGCCATCCGTCCTCGGAGCGAATCGGCACGGTGGGCGTCGAACCCGTTCGCACGGAGTTCGGCCACCGTTTCCTCGCGTTTCGAGATCCACACCGGCCGGGCGTCCCCCTCGCGTGCGACGTTCAAGAAGAGGTACTTCGCGTTCCCCTCGAAACGCTCACCGCCGCGGGAGCCGAACACCCACAACGAGTCCTCGCGCGGCACGAACCGCGCGAGGCGATGGGCGAGCAGCGAACAGGCCTCCCGGAGGAGGGCCACTCAGACCTCTCCCCAGAGCTGTTGGCCGGTCCGCAGGTCCTCCTGGTCGTCGATCTCGATCCAGTCGTCACGCACCTCGACGACGCCGAGCGATCGGTCGGGGACGAGCCGGTCGAGTGCGGCCTCGTACCACTCGCTTGTCCGGCCCCGCTCGACGAGGTCGTCGAGGCGGCGAACGAGTTCCCTGGCGTCCTCCGGGCCGAACTTACAGAGGCCGATGTACTCACCCTGGGCACGGTCGAGCTCCTTGCCGATCGCGAGGACCCGCCCGTCCTCGACGCGGACTTTCATCCCCTCGTCGGCCAGGTCGTTCGTGGCGTCGACCACCAGTGCCGACCCCTCGTGCTCTCGAAGCCGGTCGAGACAGTCGGTCGGAAACAGCGTATCGGAGTTGATGAGCGTAAAGCCCTCCCCGAGGTGCTCGCGCGCAAGCCACAGCGAGTAGCTGTTGTTCGTCTCCTGGTAGGTTTCGCTGTGAACGAACTCGAACTCGATGTCGTCGTACCCCTCGCAGAACGCACGGATCTGCTCGGCCTCGTAGCCGGTGACGACCGTCACCCGCTCGTAGTCGGTTTCGACGAGCGCATCGAGGATGTGCCCGAGGATGGGACGGTCGTCTACGCTCAACAGTGTCTTCGGCGTTCCGTCCGTGAGAGGCTGTAGACGCCGCCCGATCCCGGCAGCGAGAACCACCGCATGGACGTCCCCCTGACCCCGTGATTGACTCATGGCTGTAATATAATTCACAAGTAAGACGAAAAGTGTGGTGGGTTTATCGGAGAAAACGACGAACGAACCCCCGATCCACGATGAACGTTCAAGAAGGACCTTCGAGACGGGTAACGCCCCTCAAAGCGGCTCCTCGCCCTCGATCATCCGCCTCGCGCGCTCGGCCAGCGCCGGGACGCGATCGCGCATCTTCGGGTACATCGGGTCGTCGGAGTTGCCTTCGAGGTAGCGCCTGAAGAACATCTCGCCGAGCGCGGCGAGTTTGTAGACCGCCAGCGTGCGGTAGAAGCGCTCGTGTTCGAACTCGATCCCTAACCGTTCCTCGTAGCGTGCGACCAACCCCTCGCGGGTCGGATACCCGTCCCGCTCCATGAATCGCGCGGTGAGCTCCGGGATGGCTGGCTCGGGGTCCTTCGGATCGCGCCAATAGGAGAGCATCCACCCCAGATCAGCGAAGGGGTCCCCGAGGGTGCTCATCTCCCAGTCGAAGACCGCCACCAGATCGGGTGGCGTGCCGGGTGCGAACAGCACGTTGTCGAGTTTGTAGTCGCCGTGGACGAGGGTGTGGGGGTGTGAACTCGGCCTGTTCGCTTCGAGCCAGTCGCCGACCTTCCTGAGGGTAGGTACCTCGCGTTCCTCTGCCGTGACCTCGGTGGCCCACTCGATCTGGTCGTCCCAGCGCTCGACCTGTCGGTCGGTGTAGCCTGCGGGCCGACCGAACTCCGACAACCCCACGTCCCGGGGGTCCACCTCGTGGATAGCAACGAGGGAATCGACCAGTTCGTAGCCAACCGCCTCCCTGTGGTCGACGAATCGCTCGGGCTCTTCCTCTCTGAGGACGTCGCCGGCGACCCGTTCCATCACGTAGAAGTCGCTGCCGATCACGTCGTGGTCCTCGCAGGCCAGCAGGGTCTCGGGGAGCGGGACATCCGTCCCCTGTAGGGCGTCCATCACTCGATGCTCCCGAAGCACGTCGTGGGCGGTGTCTGCGACCTCGCCCGGCGGCGGGCGGCGAATCACCAGCTCCCGCTCGCCCCACGTCACGAACAGCGTCTCGTTGGAGTGGCCCTCCTGGTGGTGGGACACCGAGTAGCGCTCGACGGGGCCGAGTTCACCTTCGAGGTACGCCGCGAGTGCGTCCTCGTCGACGAGGCGCTCGAAGTACGTCTCATGCGCGTCGGTCATGCGGATCGGTAGTCCCCCGTCGTATGAATAGCTATGGGATGGAATTACCAACCGACACTCCCTCGGGGGAATCCTTTTACAGTGTATCGCCGATGTCTTCGTATGGAGTACGACGACACACGGCGTGCACGCGAGTTCGCCAGCCGGACCCGCGAGTTCGTCAACGAGGAGGTGATTCCGGTCGAACGGGAGGTTATGGGGAGCGGTCCCGTCCCGGAAGCGCAGCTCGAAACGCTGCGCGAGGCCGCCCGCAAGCGCGAGCTGTATGCCCCGCACTTACCCGAGAAATACGGCGGGCAGGGCCTGAGCTACCGCGATATGTTACCCGTTTTCGAGGCTGCAGGTCGAAGCCTGCTGGGACCGGCCGCCCTCCGCGTGGATGCCCCCGACGAGGGCAACATGCACACGCTCGAACTCGTCGGTACGGAGGAACAGAAAGCGGAATGGCTCGAACCGCTCGTCGCCGGCGAAATCCGTTCGGGCTTCTCGATGACCGAACCCCTTCAAGGGGGTGGCTCCGACCCGAAAATGCTCGAAACCCACGCGAAAAAAGAGGGCGACGAGTGGATCCTCAATGGTCACAAGTGGTGGACGACGCAGGGATCGGAGGCCGACGTACTGATCGTGATGGCGCGCACGGATCACGAGGCCCATCCCTACGCCGGCTGTTCGCTCTTTCTCGTTCCGAGCGACACCGAGGGAGTGGAGGTCGTCCGGGAGATCCCCCATGTCGGTGGCGAGGTCACGGGCACGAGCCACGCCGAGATCCGGTACGACGATGTGATAATTCCCGAGGAGAACCTGTTGGGAGAGCTCAACGAGGGCTTCACCCACGCCCAAGAACGACTGGGACCCGCCCGCCTGACCCACTGCATGCGCTACTCGGGGATGGCCGAGCGTGCGCTGGACGTCGCGAAGGCCTACGTCAGCGAGCGCGAGGGGTTCGACGAACGGCTCAGCGAGAAGCAGGCGATCCGCTTTACGATCGCGGAGGCCGAGACGGACCTGCACGCCGCGCGGACGATGGTGCGCCACGCCGCCCACGAGATCGAATCCGGCGGGGAAGCGCGGATTCCCGTCTCGATGGCGAAGGTGTTCGCCGCCAACACCGTTCAGGAGGTGATCGACGACTGCCTCCAACTCTGTGGCGCCAACGGCATCGGCAAGGACCTTCCGATCGCCGACTTCTACGAGAACGTCCGCCAGTTCCGGCTGGTCGACGGGGCCGACGAGGTCCACAAGCGCGTGATCGCCCGCGATGCCTTCGAGGATGTCGACGAGAGCGAGATCGAACACATCACCCGATACGGGGAGTAACTCGCCCTCCGGGATGAACGCTTATTAACAGTGAATGGAAACACGACTGATGTACTACCAATGGTAACAACAGTTCGCAGTCGGGCGAAACGATGAGCGGGCGGTTCGGGGTCGACGGGCAGGTTGCGATCGTCACGGGGGCGTCGAGCGGGATCGGCCGTGCGATCGCCGAACGCTTCGCCGACGAGGGCGCACGGGTCGTGATCTGCTCGCGCGAGCAGGGAAACGTCGACCTGGTCGCAGAGGACATTCGCGAGGCGGGCGGTGAGGCGCTGGCCGTCGAGTGTGACGTCACCGACCGGGAGGCCGTCGAGGCACTGGTCGAGGCATGCGTCGAGGAGTTCGAGGAAATCGACTGTCTCGTGAACAACGCCGGCGCGAGCTTCATGGCCGGCTTCGACGACATCAGCGAGAACGGCTGGCAAACCATCGTCGACATCAACCTTCATGGCACCTACCACTGCACGCAGGCCGCCGGCGAGCATCTCAAACGGGACGACGGGACGGTAATCAACCTTTCATCCATAGCTGGCCAGCACGGTTCGCCCTACATGAGCCACTATGGAGCGGCCAAGGCGGGGATCGTCAACCTCACGACGACCCTTTCGGCGGAATGGGCCGGCGACGGCGTTCGAGTGAACTGCATCGCGCCGGGCTTCGTCGCGACGCCGGGCGTCGAATCCCAGATGGGCGTCTCCGCCGACGAGATCGACCGCGAGTCGGTCGAGCGCCGGATCGGGCTCCCCGACGAGATCGCCGACATCGCCCAGTTCCTTGCGAGTCCCGCCTCCTCCTACGTCGTCGGCGAGACGATCACCGCCGGCGGGGTACCCCGCGTCGAGGAAACACCCGAACTCTGATCAGCTGATCGAGTAGCAGCCGTCGAGTGGCCGACTCCCGATGGGCGTCGCCTCGCGTCCGATCCCGTCGTCGTTTACCAGCGTAGCTCTGCTGGCTACTCGCCGGTCTCGGAGAGGTCGTTCAGGAGTTCGGGGTCGGTCCGGAACTTCAGGACGTTGTGAATGACTGAATTACGGATGTTCTCGATGACCGCGCCGTGGGCCTTGTAGAACTCGTGGATCCAGTGCGACTCCGACCGACGGTCCGGAAACATCATCACCGATTTCCATTGGTATTCGCCGTCCGAGAGGAAATAGAAGAGGGTGTGACGGTCGTCGCGGATGTACTCCATGGCGTCGCGCCACCCCTCCTCGAAGTTCTCGGGATTGAACTTGAACTCGAAGAGTCCGAAGATGAAGTACTCCTCGTTGGGGACGATCGTCTCGCGGAAGACGCCCTGTTGGCGCATCTTCCGGATCGACTCGCTGACGGTCACGTGCGAAACGTCGATGTCGTATTCGTCCTCTAGAATTTCGGTGAGTTTGCGCGAGGAGATCTGCGGGTTCGCCGAGAGCTCCCTGAGAATGACGATGTCGCGCTCCTTGAACTCCCAGTTTGGCGGGTCTTCGGGCATGATCGTGGAATTTCTCGCCTCGAATACTGGTCCTTTCGATCAGCGCAGTTGGTCCGCGATGATGTTCTTCTGGATCTCGCTGGTCCCCTCGTAGATCTTGGTGATCCGGGCGTCCCGGTAGTAGCGTTCCGCGGGATGATCCGTCACGTATCCCGCCCCGCCGTGGACCTGGATCGACTCGTCTGCGACCTCGACGGCGTGCTCGCTTGCAAAGAGTTTCGCCATGCTCGCGAACTTCATCGCCGTGCGCTGGTCGCCGTCCGTGACCTCGCTCGCCGCCCGGTAGGTCAGCGACCGGGCCGCCTCGACCGAGGTCGCCATCTCCGCGAGTTTGTGCTCGATCGCCTGGAACTCCCCGATCTTCCGGCCGAACTGCTCGCGCTCGCCCGCGTACTCGAGGGCGGCATCCAACGCCCCCTGTGCCGCACCCACGGCCTGAGCGGCGACGCTCACCCGCCCGGAGCTGAAGAAGTTCATCAGCTGGTAGAACCCCTCGTTCACCTCCCCGATGACGTTTTCTTCAGGCACATGCACGTCGTCAAGGATCAGTTCGGCGAGATCCGAAGCCCGGATGCCGAGCTTGTTGTCGATCTTCTCGGCGGTGACCCCCTCGGTGTCGGTCGGAACGAGAAACGCGGTGATCCCGCGCTTTCCGGCCTCCATGTCGGTTTTCGCCATCACGACCGCGACGTCGGCGACCGTTCCGTTGGTGATCCATGTCTTGTTGCCGTTGATGACGTACTCCTCGCCGTCCTGCTGTGCGCGCGTTTCCATCCCCGCGACGTTCGACCCGTGGGCGGGCTCGCTGATCGCGCTTGCACACGCCGACTCGCCGCCCGTGATCCGGGTGAGCCACTCGGATTTCATCCACTCGTCGCCGAACTCGAGGATCATGTTCGATCCGAATCCTCTGGAACCGATCGCGCTCCCGATTCCCGGGTCGGCCCGCCAGAGTTCCTCGGTAACGATACTACTCGAGAGGGTGTCCATCCCCGGCCCGCCGTACTCCTCGGGGATGTTCGGCGCGACGAGATCGTAGCGGGCGGCCTGTTCGATCAACTCGTAGGGGTATTTTCCCTCCTCGTCGTGCTCGCGTGCGACCGGCGCGATCTCCTCTTCGCCGAACTCCCGCACCGCATCGCGGATCGCCCGGTGTTCGTCGGACAGCGTGAATGCCATACGGGCGAGTCGAATTCCGCTGTAAAATATCTTTGCCAGTAGTTCGAACTTCGTTAACCAAATCGTCGTCCGAAACGCCCCCGTTTAATACCGGCGCAGTCATGGGTGAGGTATGCACGCCATCGCGCTCGGCAACGAGGAGTTCGAAGGACGCAATACCGCCTATCTCATGGAGGGCGAGCCCCTGACGCTTCTCGATACCGGGATCGCGACCGGGCGAACCCGCGGGCAGCTCCACGAGGGACTTGCCGAGTACGGCTACGACGTTCCCGATATCGAGCAAGTCGTCCTCACGCACTTCCATTCCGACCACGCCGGATTAGCGGGGGAACTCCAGCGCGAGAGCGACGCGACGGTGTACGCCCACGCGGCCGACGCACCGCTGATCGAGCAGCGCGCCGAGGCGCTCGCCGATCTGGACGCACGCCGCCGTGAGCTGTTCGCCGAGTGGGGGATGCCCGAGGCGGAGCGCGAAGAACTGCTTACCTTTCTCGACTCCCATCAGGAGATCATGGGCGAGCCGGCCGACGTCACCACGATCGAGGACGGTCAGCGGATCGAGACCGGCGAGATGGCCCTCGATACGCTGCACACGCCGGGCCACGCCGCGGGACTCTGTTGTTTCGCGTTCTCCACTGGGGACGGAACCGAGGCGTTCGTCGGCGATACGATCCTCCCTGTTTATACCCCGAACGTCGGCGGCGCGGACGTCCGGGTCGAGGCCCCCCTCGAAAAATACCTCGCTTCCCTCCGAACGCTGATCGAGCACGACTTCGAGCGGGTCTGGCCGGGCCACCGTGACGTCATCGAGGAGCCGACGGAACGCGCCCGGTATATCCTCGATCACCACCGCGAGCGGACCGAACGGGTCCTTTCGGTGCTCCGGGAGGGACCCGCCGACGCCTGGAGCGTCAGCGCGGAGCTGTTCGGCGATCTCGAAGGGATTCACGTCATGCACGGTCCCGGCGAGGCCTTCGCCCATCTGGACCATCTCGAAGATGCGGGCCACGTCGAACGCGACGGGAAGGAGTACGTCCTCACCGGGGAACCGGACCTCGAATCGTTGATCCCGTCGGCCTGACTTTTGACCCGACCTAACGCTTAACGTCCCTCGAACTCCGGATCGCGCCCCTCGAGAAAGGCCTCGACGCCCTCCTCGTGGTCGGCGCTTTCGAAGACGACTCCCTGAGCGACCGCCTCGTCGGTCATCGCGCGGTCGACGGACTTCTCGAGGCCCTCGCCGAGCAATCGCTTGGCGTGGCGAAGCGCCACCGTCGGGCCCGCGGCGATCCGCTCGACGAGCTCGTCGGCACGCTCGTCGAACTCCTCGGTGGGATAGACGTGGTTGAACAGCCCGATCTCGCCCGCGCGCTCGGCGTCGAGGATCTCGCCGGTGAAGACGAGTTCCTTGGCGACGTTCTCGCCGACGACTCTGGGCAGGAGATAGGAAGTCCCGGCGTCGACGCTCAGGCCCACGTTTCGGAAGACGAAGCCCATGCTCGCCCGGTCGCTCGCCAGTTGGAGGTCACAGGCCAGCGCGAGGTTCGCGCCGGCACCCACGGCGGGGCCGTCGACCTTCGCGACCGTCGGCAGCGGATAGGTGATTAGTCGGGCGAGGGTCTCGCTGGTCGTACGTTCGAGCTCGCGCACCCGCTGGTCGATTGGGGCGTCGCCCTCGATCCCCTCGCGCATCGCAGCGATGTCCCCGCCCGCCGAGAACGCGCCGCCCGATCCCTCGACGACGAGACAGCGCGCGCCGCGCCCCTCGACCGTTGCGAGCGCCTTACGCAGGCCGTCGCTCACCTCCTGCGAGAGAGCGTTCTTTCGGTCGGGCCGGTCGATCGTGACCGTCGCTACCCCGTCGTCGAGCGCCAGTCGAACGGCGTCGCTGTCGATCATTCGGCGTCGAGTTCCCGCTCTTCGAGTTTGAACTTCTGGACCTTGCCGGTGGTGGTGCGGGGCAGTTCCTCGACGAACTCCACCTCGCGGGGGTGTTTGTACTCCGCGAGGTTCGACAGGCAGTACTCCTTGATGGCCTCCTCGCTCACGTCGGCGTCCGGTCTCAAGACGACGTAGGCCTTGATCGTCTCGCCCCGGCGCTCGTCGGGGATCCCGACGACGGCGGCGTCCGCCACGGCCTCGTGTTCGAACAGCAGTTCCTCGACTTCGCGCGGGTAGACGTTGTAGCCCGCGGTGACGATCATGTGTTTCTCGCGATCGACGACGTAGTAGAAGCCCTCGGCGTCGTGATAGCCGATGTCGCCGGTGTGGAACCAGCGTCGCCCGCCCTCCTCGGTGAAGGCCTCCTCGTTCGCCTCGGGCAAGCCATAATACCCCTTCATCACGTTCGGGCCGGCGATGACGAGTTCGCCCGTGATCTCGTTGAGGTCGACCTCCTCCTCGTCGACGGGGCCGCGCTCGACCGGCGGCACGTCGGTAAAGTCGTCGGTGACGATCCGCGAGTCGATCCCCGGCAGGCTCTTGCCGATCGAGCCGACCCGACGGTCGTCGGGGCTGTTGAAGTGCGTCACCGGCGAGGTCTCGGTCAGCCCGTAGCCCTCACAGACGGTCACGTCGTACAGTTCCTCGAACCTCCGGAGGACTTCGATCGGGATGCCAGCGCCGCCGACGCCAGCGAGACGGAGCGAGGAGAGGTCGAACTCCGTGGCGTCGGGCTGGTTGATCACGTCGTTGTACATCGCGGGCACGCCGTGCATCAGGCTGATCTCTTCCTCGGCGATCAGCGAGGTCGCCTCCCCCGCGTCCCACGACGGGCGCGGGTAGTACGCCCCGCCGGCGAAGAGCGTCGCGTTCATCGTCACCGTCATCCCGTAGATGTGAAAGAGGGGAAGCACGCCGAGCATCGTGTCGTCGGCGCGGATCCCGTCGGGGACGATCGACACCGACGCCTCGGCGTTCGTCGCGAGGTTCTCGTGGGTCAGCTGCACCCCCTTGGGCCGGCCCGTGGTCCCCGAGGTGTAGGGCTGGACCGCATCAGCGTCGTCGTCCCGCTCGACCACGTCGAGTTCCTCCTCGGCGAGGAACTCCTCGAAGGTGATCGCCCCTTCTGCTTCGCCGCCCACGGAGACGACCGTCTCGACGTCGGTGTCGTCCTTCACCTCCTCGACGAACGGGACGAGATCCGACAGCGTGACGACCGCCTTCGCCCCGCTGTCGGCGAGCAGGTGGCCGATCTCGCGGGCCTTGTACTGGGGGTTCATCGGGACGACCACGCCGCCGGCTCTCAGGGTCCCATGAAAGGCGACGAGGAACTGTGGGAGGTTCGGTAGGTAGACCCCCACCCGGTCGTCGGCCCCGATCCCTCGTTCGTCGAGGGCCGCCGCAAAGCCCCCCGTCTGCGCCCAGAACTCCCGGTAGGGGGTTTCGTCGCCCTCGTAGCCGACCGCCGTCCGCTCGGGGGCCTCCTCGACCACCCTCGCCACCTGTCTGACAAGATTTGTCATGTTCGATCCGTACAATGGTGCTCCCCGGCAAAAAGATTCCCACTGTGTCTTCCAGAATTTCCGAAAGTACCCGATATCCCTACCAGTGATCAACGACTCGATACGGTCGTCCAGATGGGTTAGGACGCGTCGAGCCGGGACCCACAACTATGTGAGTCCGAGCCATCGAGGTACCCATGGCCTTCGCACGCCACGGAGAGGGGGTCGGTGGGGATCTGTCGGCGCTGCTCTCACAGGTCCATCCCGTGTTCATGCTGCCGCCGGTCGCCGCCTCGTGGTTCGGTAGCATGCTCGCCGGGGAGTTCTCGCTCGCGCTCGGCGCGCTGCATATGACGGCGATCTTCGCAGCGGTCTACACCGCCCACGTCAAGGACGGCTACGTCGACTTCTATCGCCGGGGCGAGGACGACGACCACCCGCTCTCGGAGGCGGGCTGTGAGCGCGCGCTCGTGGGTGCAACCGTCCTGTTTTTCGCCTGCACGCTCGCGCTCGGAGTCCTCGTCGGTCCGTGGGCCGCCCTGCTGACGCTGCCGACGTGGCTCATCGCCTACCTCCATGCACCCCAACT
The DNA here is from genome assembly GCF_003697815.1 of Halalkalicoccus subterraneus. Taxonomy (NCBI): domain Archaea; kingdom Methanobacteriati; phylum Methanobacteriota; class Halobacteria; order Halobacteriales; family Halalkalicoccaceae; genus Halalkalicoccus; species Halalkalicoccus subterraneus. The sequence goes on from NZ_RDQG01000013.1 coordinate 24,045, forward strand.
CGACACCAACCCGATCACCACGACGACGGGATATCCGGCCGGGATCGCGCTCGCTATCCTCGGGGGGTTTTACGTCCAGGTCGGCGCCCTCGAACCGATCGCGCTCGCGTTCGCGCTCGTCTTTCTCGTCCTGCTTTCGGGGGTGAAAGTCATCGACGACCAGCAGGACTACGCCTACGATCGCTCGATCGAGAAGCGAACCGTCGCGGTCGCGCTGGGTCCCGAGCGCGCCCGGAGCACTGCCTACGGACTGATGGCGCTCGGGCTGGCGCTCGTGGTCGGCTTCGCGCTCCTTCGAGTGTTCCCGCCCGAAACGGCGCTCGCCGTGGTCGCGTTCGGCGTCGTGGCCGCGATCTCCCGGCGTGCGGACTCCGAACTCGCGACGATGCTGCTCGTTCGCGGGGCGTACGTCTTTCTGGCTCTCCTCCTTGCGGCGGTCTGGTTCCGACCGCTGTAGCCGGCCCGGGTTTTAATCCGTCCCCGTTCGAACGCCGGGACATGGCAGACGACACCGTCCGCACGACGGCGATCGAGACCGACATCGTCTCGCGGACCGCCGAGGATTCGGACGTCGACCGTGAGGCACTGGCCGATGCGCTCGAACTGCTCGACGCCGACCTGAAGGGGCGTCACTCCGAGTTCGAGCACGACACCTACGTCACCGTCGAGGAGCGACGCGCCTACGCCGTCGACCCCGACGAGTGGGAGTCGCTGTTCGAGCCCTACGACCTCGGGGACTCCCTCGAGGACGCCGCACGGCAGGCCCACGAGCGCCAGGCCGAGGCGCTGTTCGTCGCGAGCGAGGGCGACAGTGACTCCCTAGGAAACGCCTCGGGCGTCGTCGCCGGGGTCGACACCGCAGAGCAGTTCGACTGAGTCAGCGAAACAGCGCGCCGGGGCCCTCGCACTCGAACCCGGCCGCCCGACAGAGGTCCAACAGCGTCGCCCCGTTGCTCGTTATTACTGGCACCCCCAGCGCGTCCTCCATCGACTCGACCGCCGACAGCGTGGGGTAGTTCGTACACGAGACGAAGACGACGTCGACATCGCTCGAATCGACCGTTTCGACCTGCTCGGCGGCGTTCTTCGGTGTGAGTGCCCCGATCTCCGTGTTGTCCTCGATCCCGAGCCCCGAGATCGAGACCACCTCGTAGCCCGCGGCCTCCAGATATTCCCGCTCGCGGGCGTTCAGCTCCTCGTTGTAGGGCGTCCGGACGGCGATCCGTTTCGCGTCGAGGGTCTCAAGTGCCCTGTCGACCGATAGCGCCGTCGCGACCGCCGGCCCGCCGACCGCCGCCGAGAGTTCCTCCTCCAGTTCGCGATCGAACCCGGGGCCGTGCAGCAGGCTCCCGGTCGTGCAGGCGTAGGCGACCGCCTCGACGTCGGCGTGCGAGAGGAGTTCGGCACACTCGACGACCCGATCGCTCATCGAGTCGAGGGCGTCCGCGGTGACCGATTCCAGCGGCATTCTACTGGTATGAACCGACACTTCCTCGGGGACGTATTTCGGGAACTCCCGCTCGACGGCGGTGTTCGAGGAGGGAATCACCGCTCCGAGGCGGTGCCACCCGCTCATTCGGCCACCCCGTTCTCGCGGTCGCGCTCGGCCAGTTCGGGATCGCGCTCGTCGGGGTCACCATGACCGCCGCCGCCGGGCGTTTTCACGGTGATCAGCGCCCCGGCGGGGACGTCACGGGTCGTCTTCGCGGGGACCGACTCCCCTGAGATCAGGTTCTCACCCGGCGTCCCGTCCTCGCCGCCGGCGAGCCCGCGGGGGCCGCGGCGCCGCCGCTCGGTCAGCAGCGAGACGGTCGCGCTTTCCTCGACGCGGACCGAACGGACGAGCCCCAGTCCGCCCCGGTGGCGCCCGCGTCCGCCGCTCCCCTCGCGAAGCGAGTACTCCTCGACGCGCAGCGGGTACTCGGTTTCGAGGGACTCGATGGGCGTGTTGAGCGTGTTGGTCATGCCCACCTGCACGCCGTCCATGCCGTCCTTCGTTGCCCTGGCGCCGAACCCGCCGCCGATCGTCTCGTAGTAGGCGAATTCTCCATCCCTCCCGCCGACGGTCAGGTTGTTCATCGTCCCTTGGCCCTGGGCGGGCACCCGGTCGGGTGCGGCCGTCGCGAGCGCGAGGAAGACGGTGTCGGTGACCCGCTGGCTCGTCTCGACGTTTCCTCCCACTACCGCCGCGGGCGGTCGCGGGTTCAGCAGCGATCCCTCGGGTGCACGCACCGAGACGGGCGCGTAACAGCCGTGATTCGGTGGGATCTCGGGGTCCGTGACACAGCGCACGACGAAGTAGACCGCACTCTTGGCCACCGCCAGCGGGGCGTTGACGTTGCCCGGGACCTGCTCTGCGGTCCCCGAGAAATCCACGTCGATCGACTCGTCTTCTACTATGACCGTCGCCGCAATCTCGATGTCCTCCTCGGTGATCCCGTCGCCCTCCAGCAGGTCGGTCGCCTCGTAGGTCCCGTCGGGGAGGTCGGCGATCTCCGCCTCGATTCGCTTGCGCGAATAGTCGATCACGGCGTCGAACCCCTCCCTGACTACCGCCTCGCCGTGTTCGGCAAAGAGGTCGTTCAACCTGTCTTCGGCGCGGTCGTTCGCCGCGAGCTGGGCGCGCAGATCCGCGCGGCGCTCGCCCGCGTTCCGGACGTTCGCGAGCAGGAGCTCCATCACGTCCTCGTTCGTCTCGCCCGCCCGCTGGAGGCGAACCGCCGGTAGTCGCAGTCCCTCCTCGTAGATCTCGCGGGCCCCCGCGGGCATGCTTCCCGGGGTCGAGCCGCCGACGTCGGCGTGATGGGCCCTCGAAACGGCGTAGCCGACGATCTCATCTCGTACCGTCAGCGGCGAGACCATCGTGATGTCGGGCAGGTGCGTCCCTCCAGAAAAGGGGTCGTTCAGGACGAAGACGTCGCCCGGACGTGGGTCCTTCTCCCGGACCGTCTCGACGGCCTCGGGCATCGCGCCCAAGTGAACTGGAATGTGCTCGGCCTGCGCGACCATGCGTCCCTCCCGGTCGAACAGCGCGGTCGAGCAATCCCGGCGTTCCTTGATGTTCGGGGAGTACGCCCCCGTAATGAGGACCTGTCCCATCTCCTCGGCGATGCTTTCGAGTTGGTTTCTGAGTATCTCCAGTGTGATCGCGTCCATCAGTCCTGCCTCCGTGCGGTGAGCGCTCCCGACGAATCGACCGTCCCGACCCATTCGGGGGGCAGGACGGTCGTGCTTTCGGCCTGTTCCAGCACTGCGGGCCCCACGACCCGCTCGCCGGGCGCGAGGCGATCCCGGTCGTAGACCGTCGCCTCCCGGCGGCCGGTCTCCGGGAAGTACGCCTCGCGCTCGCCGACGACGGGGTCGCCCACGCCCTCGTAGGCGATCTGCGGTGCCTCGCGGGGTACCGTCGCTGTCGCTCGGAGGTTGACGAGTTCGACGGCCTCGTCCATCCGATAGCCATAGGTCCGGTTATGAGCCGCGTGGAACCGCTCTTCGAGTTCCGCGGGGTCGAACTCGCTGAGGGGGACGGTGATCTCGAAGCTCTGGCCGACGTATCGCAGGTCGGCCGCCCGCTCGACCGCGGGCTCGCCGGTGGCGGTCTCCCCGCGGACTCGCTCCTCGAGTTCCGAACACACCGACTCGACCCCCGCCGCGTCGGCCTCTTTCAGTGGAGCGCGGTAGGTCCTGACGGCGTCGTGTTTCTCGTCGGCCGCGAGCAGGCCGAACGCGGAGAGCACGCCCGCGGGCCGCGGGACGACCACCCGATCGATGTCGAGCGAGTCGGCGAGCGAGACGGCGTGCATCGGGCCCGCGCCGCCGAAGGCGACGAGCCCGAACCCGCGGGGATCGTAGCCCCGCTCGACCGTCACCGACCGCACCGCGCGGGCCATGTTCGCGTTCGCCACTCGATAAACGCCGCGTGCGGCTTCGAGGGGACCGTCCAGCCCGGCCCTCTCGGCCAGGTCCGCGAGAACGTTCTCGGCAGCCTCGACGTCGAGGGTCATCTCGCCGCCGAGCGCCGTCTCCGGGCCGATGTAGCCGAGCACGACGTTCGCGTCGGTGACGGTCGCGCGTTCGCCGCCCTTGCCGTAGCAGGCGGGGCCGGGCTCGGCGCCCGCCGAGCGGGGGCCGACCCGGAGCGCTCCTCCCGAATCGACCCAGGCGATCGAGCCGCCGCCGGCGCCGACGGTGTTCACGTCGACCATCGGGGTCCCGATGGGGATGCCGTCGATCTCCGCGTCGGTCGTGCGCTCGATCTCGCCGTCGCGAACGAGACTCACGTCGCTCGAGGTCCCGCCCATGTCGAAGGTAACCAGCCCCGCCTCGTTTTCGACGGTGGCCCCCGCGCCGACGACGCCCGCCGCCGGCCCCGAGAGGGTCGTCGTGACGGCGTGCTCTCGTACCGTTTCTGCCTCGGCGGTCCCGCCGTTGGACTGCATGATCCGCGGAACGGGAACGCCCGCCTCCGCGGCGCGCTCCGCGAGTCGCCCGACGTAGGAGTCGATCGCGGGCCTCACGTAGGCGTCGACTGCCGTCGTCGACGTCCGCTCGAACTCCCGGAACTCGGCGAGCACCTCGCTCGAGGTCGAGACCGGAACGTCGAGCTCCTCGCGCAGTACCTCCGCGACCCGGCGCTCGTTGTCGTCGTGGGCGTAGGCGTGCAACAGGCAGACCGCGACGCTCTCGACCCCGTCATCGATCCGGTTGGCGAGTTCCCGTACGTCCCCCTCGTCGACCGGCTCCTCGATCCCCTCGGGGGTGGCGCGCTCGTCGAGTTCGTACCGGCGTTTCCGGGGGACCAGCGGCGCAGGTTTCTCGGCGTCCAGGTCGTAGAGGTCAGGCCGGGCCTGCCGGCCGATTTCGAGGACGTCACGGAACCCGTCGGTCGTCACGAGCGCCGTCTTTGCACCGTTCCGTTCGAGCAGCGCGTTGACCGAGACGGTCATCGCGTGGCTGAAGGCGTCGACCTCCTCGGGAGCGATCCTCGCGTCCTCGCAGGCCTTCTCGATGGCGGCCATCACGCCGACGCTCTGATCCGCCGTACTCGGTACCTTCGCCGTCGTGAGGCCGTTTTCAGTGTACAACGCCACGTCAGTGAACGTGCCGCCGACGTCGACCCCGATGTGTGTTTCGGTCATTCGTTCACGCTCCGAGTGCGCCCCGCAGGAACTCGACGAACGCTGGTAGGTTGTCCCGCAGCGTCTGGAGTCCGATGCCGATCACGACGAGCGTCACCACGGCTCCCAGCGCGTTCTGTATTCGGGTGTTGGTGTGCTCGCCGAGCAACGCGTCGTTGTTCATCGCGTAGATGAGGAAGACGGCGAGAACGGGGAGCAAAATCCCGTTCGCGACCTGCGCGAAGACGATCACCTGGACGGGGTCGTAGCCCAGCCCCGAGAACACCGTCCCGACGCCGAGGATCGTGAGCCAGATCGCACGAAACCGAGCGGATTTCAGGTCGACGTCCCAGCCGAGCGCCCCCGCGGTCGCATAGGCCCCCGCAAGCGGCGCGCTCATGGCGCTCGTAAAGCCGGCGGCGAACAGCCCGATCGCGAAGAAGGTCAGTGCGAACCCGCCGAAGACGGGTTCGAGCTGGTTGGCCATTGCCCCGACGTCGCCGATCTCGGTGCCGGCGGGGAACACGGCCGCAGCGGTGATAACTATAGAGAGGGTGATCGCGCCGCCGAAGAGGATCGAGGCGATCGTGTCGGTGCGACATTCTGCGAGGTCGTCCGGCCCACCCCAGCGCTCCTGGACCGTACTCGCGTGCAGGAAGAGGTTGTAACCCACGACGGTCGTCCCGATCAGTCCGGCGATCAGGTAGGCCGAGCCTTCGGGGGCTGCGGGGACGAACCCGCGAGCCAGCGCGCCGAGGTCGGGCCGCACCATGATCGCGTTCGCGACGAAGGCGAGGCCCATCACGATCACCAGCGCGACGAAGGTCCGTTCGATCAGTTCGTAGTTACCCGTCCAGAGCAGCGCCGCCGCGACCAGCCCGATCAGTGGTCCCCAGACGCTCTCGCTAACGCCGGTGATCGTCGCCAGCCCGGCCGCGCCGCCGACGATGTTACCAGTTTGAAAGGCCGCGGTGCCGATCCCGATCGCGCTCACGACGAGCACGACGCTCGCGGCCTTCGCGGTAGGGCTGTCGAACTCCCCCCTGAGCGCCTCGCCCAGCCCCGCCCGAGAGACGAGTCCCAGCCGGGCGCTCATCTCCTGGAGGACGATCGTTGCGATAACCGAGAAGGCGATCGTCCAGACGAGCACGTAGGCGTACTGAGCCCCGATGACGCTCGCAGTCGTTACCGTTCCGGGGCCGACGAACGCCGCCGCGATGATCGCCCCGGGGCCGATCGATTTCAGCCGGTTCCTCAATGTCATCCTCTCTCACTCATGCTATGGATTCACGAAGCCCGGTGAGGGTATCAAGCTTGTTGAGAGGCGTTCATACGACCTTCATCAGACGTGTGAACCGATCATTCGTTCACTTTTCGCTGGGTGAGCAGCGCCTTTGCGACTCCCTCCTCGATGTCGACCTCGAAGGGCAGGTCGGCCGTCGAGCGCTCGACGAACCGGAGCATGAACTCCTTGGTCGGTTCGGAGGGGAAGACGACGTGGTAGGTGTCGTTTTCGACCCCACGGACGGTCAGAAAGCCACACAGCGAGAGCCATTCGAGGACCTCGCCCAGATCGGCAAAGCGTTCGGCGTACTCGGCGGCGTGGAAGTCGGCTACGCGGTCGGCCGCGGCTTGGAACTCGGGATCGGGCTCGCCCTCGCGGTAGACGTGATCGAGAAAACAGTGCAGGAAATCCACGTCGAACAGGACGTGCTCGCCCGTCGAGAGCAGGCGGTGGTACTGCTGGAGATCGGCGCTCACGTCGGTCTCTGCGGCCTCGAGGTTCGCGGCGTAGAAGGTGAGCGCCCGGCGAACCACGGTGCTTTGGCCCTCGCCGGTCTCCGAAAGCAGGCTGTCGAGGGCGGTTCGTGAGTCCTCGTCGAGCGATACCGTCACGCGGTCGGTCATGGTGGATACTCGAAGTCGGCGGGGATATACCCTTAGAACGAGCCACGCCGGTAGAGAAAGAGGTCGATCCCCGTGAGCAGGAGTGCGAGCGCGAGGATGCCCCCTCCCACTGTCGGCGCGCCCAACGAGAACGCATAGAGTGCGACCCCGAGCAACAACAGGTCGAGAATCCCGATCATCAGGAGCATGCCGCCCAACCCGCCGCCCGATTCGTCCCCTTCCGACTCGGATCCGTCCGCGGTCGTTTCGCGGTTCACGCTCATGTCTTCCCGTTCGACCGGACGCTACTAACGGTTCTGCTCTACTACGTGGCCGTGCTCACGATCTTGATCACGTCGCCCTCCGAGAGCTCGTGACTCTCCCCGATTCGACGGTCCGAGCGGGCGTCGACGGCGTGGAGGTAGCCCTCGCCGATGTCCGAGTGGACGGCGTAGGCCAGATCCTTCGGCGTCGATCCACGGGGAAGCAGGAAGGCGTCGGGGAGGACGTTGCCCTGGCCGTCGGTCCAGCGCGTCTCGTTCTGGACCGGATAGGCCGTGAATCGGTCGAGCAGGTCGTATACTGCGCCGTCGAGCGCCGCCTGCACGCCGGTGCCGCCGTACTCGGCCATCGTTTCTCCGAGCTCCTCCAGTTTCCCCTGCTGGGCCCCGCTGAGCTCGCCGAGTACCTCGAAGTCCGGGTCGCCCGGATCGTACTCGATCAGTCCCGCCTCCGCACCCTTCCGCAGGGCGAGTTCGCCCTCGGCGGTGGTCGGAATCACGTGTCGGCCCCTCTCCTCGCCGGCCTCCCGAAGTCGCTCGATGTTCCCGGCGGGCGCGATGTCGGCCTTGTTCGTGGCGATCAGAATGGGTTTCGTCCGGGCGCGAACCAGTCGGGCGAGATCCCGTCTGTCCTCGTCGGTCCACTCGCGGGGGTTCTCGGGATAGTCGAGTTCGCGCAACACGACGGCGACGTCGGCCTCGCTCGCGCCGAAGCCCGTGAGAACGTCGGAAACCGCCTCGTCGATGTCGAAACCGGGCGAGCGCGACTGGCGCTCGACGCCCTCCCAGTTTCGCTCGACGATCCCCGCGAGCCAGCGATCCATCTCCTCCTCGATGAAGTCGATCTCCTCGACGGGGTCGTACGTGCCGATATCGACGGGCTCTCCCTCGGCATTCGTGCCGCCGGAGGCGTCCACGACGGTGATGATCGCGTCGGCGTTCGTCAGCGCGTCCAGAAACTGGTTCCCGAGCCCGCGGCCCTCGTGGGCGCCCGGAACGAGGCCCGCGACGTCGATCAGTTCGACCGGAACGTAGCGTTTCCCGTCCCGGCAGTTCTCGGTGTCACAACGTTCCTCGCGGGCGAGACACGGGCAGTCGGTGCGGACGTAGCTCACTCCCCGGTTCGGGTCGATCGTCGTAAAGGGGTAGTTCGCCATGTCGACCTCGGCACGGGTCGCGGCGCTGTAGACGGTTGACTTGCCGGCGTTCGGCTTGCCGGCGAGCGCGAGCGTGAGCATACTGGTGGTATCGGGGATCGAGGGAACTGCCTTTCGATGGTCGAGCGGGATCAGTCGTCGGCGTCGGCCAACGAGTCGCGCTCTCGCGTGACGAACGGTTTGGCCGTCAGGCCCTTCCGGCGCGCGTCGAGTTCCGAGAACCCGTAGACGACCGCGACCAGCAGCACGATCCCGACGGGGATGAGGACCAACTGCGGCAGGCCGGTCAGCCCGTAGAGCAGATAGCCGATCGTGGCAAGGGCGGCAGTGGTCAGCGCGTAGTAGATCTGGGTGCGGACGTGGTCGATGTGGTCCGCCCCGGCGAACGTCGAGGACAGCACGGTGGTGTCGGAGATCGGCGAGCAGTGATCGCCGAAGATCGCCCCTGAGAAGACCGCACCGGTCGCGACCGCAAGCATCTCCGAGGAACCCCCGGAGACCTCCCATGCGAGCGGGATCGCCACCGGCGTTACGAGCGCCATCGTCCCCCACGAGGTGCCGATCGAAAACGAGATGAAGCCCCCGGCGAAGAGGATCACGATCGGTAGCAGCGTCGGCGTGATGAATCCCGCGGCGATCTCGGTCACGTACGCGCCGGTTTCGAGCGCCCCGGCGACGGCCCCGATCGACCATGCCAACACGAGAATCGCGATGGCGTGCAGCATGATGCCGAACCCGTCGAGCACCGTCTCCATCCCCTCGTCGATCGAGAGGACGTCATACACCAACGAGAGCACGAGCGCGCTCGCGGCCATCGCAAAGGAACCCCAGACGAGCGCGCCCATGAAGTCCGCGCTCTCGGCCATGTCGATGGCCGACGCGCCGGGCGAGTAGCCGCTCCAGGCCACGCCGACGGCGACGACTGTCACCAGCGCGAGGATCGGCACCGTGAAGAACCGGACCATCGGCGAGTCGGTTTCGACGTCGCCCAGGTCGTCCTTCATGCTCTGAAGGGGCTTTGCGTCGTCGCGGTTCACCTTCCCCGTGCTCTGGGCGCGGTGTTCGGCGTCGAGCATCTCGCCGAAGTCACGCCGGGTGAGGACGATCACGCCGACCATGAGCAGGGCAAAGAGGCAGTAGAGGTTGTACGGCATGCTCCTGAGGAAGGTGAGGAACGCGGAGGGGGCGACGTCCGTGATCCCCGCGGCCTCGTAGCCCGTCTGGATCATGCTGATCTGGTAGGCGACCCAACTCGAAATGCCGAAGGTCGCGACGGGCGCGGCGGTCGAATCGAGCAGGTAGGCGAGCTTCTCGCGGGACATGTTCGTCTCGTCGGCGATGTCCTTCATCGAGGAGCCGACGATCGCGGTGTTGGCGTAATCGTCGAAGAACCAGACCAGTCCCAACAGCCACGTCGCGATTCCGACTTTCCGATGGGAATCGAGCCGACTCGTCGCGTAGTTCGCGACCGCGAGCGACCCGCCCATCCGCCAGATCAGCGCGATCCCCGCCCCCAATAGCGAGACGAAGACGATGATCTGGGCGTGAAAGACGTCCTCCCCGATCGCGCTCACGATCCAATCGAAGGTCTGGACGATCCCCAGACTCCCCGAGTAGATGATTCCACCCGACCAGATCCCGATGAACAGCGACAGTAGCGCTCGCCGGGTGATGATCGCCAGTGCGATCGCGATCAGCGGCGGTACGAGCGACAACGCCCCGAATTCGCTTCCGGTTGTCATACGTCCCTCTATTCAAGCCAGGTGTTAACACTTTCGACACCGATGAATCACCTTACTCTCACACATAATCGATGAAAACCGTACGGGCAACCATTATTTCTGTCGTTTAGTCCGTAGTACTCACAGTATGTCTCCGGGACGGGAGTCGCCGGTCGTACCGGTCGGCTTTTGCTCGAAAGGGTGCAAGCCGGGGTATGGCCACCGAGTTCCTCCCGCGCGACGAGCTCCTCGACCGGCTTCGCGACCACGCGTTCGATCGACCGCCCGCGATCGTCTGTAACGCCCACATAACGGGGCTGGGCGTCGCCCGCGCGCTCGCGGCCCACGACGTGCCCGTGATCGCAGTCGACCGCAACGGCGACGGGGTCGCGTCTTCCTCGGAGGCCGTTGCGTTCGCCGGGGAGGTCACGTACCCGTTTTCCGACCGTGAGGGCTTCCAGGAGGATGTCGAGGCGATCGCCGACGCCGTCGAAGGCGAGCCCGTCGCCTTCGGCTGTATGGACGAATGGGTTCACGCCTTCGCCGACGCCGAGCCCGCGGGCGTGCGCCTGCCCTTCGCCGAGAAACGCGTGGTCGATCGGGTGTTGGACAAGGAGTCTCTCTACGGACTCGCCGAGAAGCTCGACGTCCCCTACCCCGAGACCTACCGCATCGCGGGGATCGGCGACGAGTCGCCCGATGCCGCCGCAGCGCTCGGCGACCCCATCGAACCTGAGGAGGCCCTCGATCAACTCGAGTTCCCGTTCGTCCTCAAGCCCGCACGCAAACGTGAATTCGAGGAGGCGGTCGGGACGAACGTCATCGAGATCAGTAGTGAAAGCGAATACGCCGAGGTAATCGAAACCGCCCGCGAGGCCGATATTCGCGTGATGGCCCAGGAACGGGTCCCCATCGCTCAGGGGGAGGACTGTTCGCTCGCCTCGTACGTCCCGCCGAGCGGCGATCCACTCACCTTCGTCGGCAATCCGCTCGTCCGGTATCCCCTCTCGTTCGGCACCTCGTGTGTGGTCGAGCGGGTCGACCGGCCGGAGATCGAAGAGCGCGCCCTCTCGGTCCTATCGGAGACGGGATACTACGGGATCAGCGAATCCGAGTTCGTCTACGACCGCGAGCGAAAGGAGTACGTCCTGCTCGACGTCAACACTCGGCCCTGGAAGTGGATCTGCCTCCCCGTGGCGGCGGGCGCGAACCTCCCGATGGCCGCCTACGCCGACGCGACGGGCGCGGCGTACGAACCCACGGAGATCACGGACGCGCGCTGGGTCTACCTGCCTGACTACCTCGAACTGCTCGGGACCGACGAGAGCTTCGGGGACGTTCTCACCGAACCGCAGTGGACCGCGCTCGTCTCCGGGGCCTTCGAAGCCGGCGACGATCTGGCGACCGGCGTCTACTCGCCGTCGGATCCGAACCCGACCTACGACGTGATCCGAACGAAGTTCGGCTCGGTCGAGTACTACTGTTCCTGCTAGCGGATCCTTTTACTCCTCGGGATCGCTGCGCGACCCTCTCGGAGAAAAAATCTCCTCCATTGCCGGACTCCGTCCGGCAGGCGGTCAGAGCTTCGCTCTGACCACATCACCGATTCCGTTGGAATCCGGTTAGCAGCCAGAAACCTTCGATTTTCGGCGACATCGTAGGAGCAAATCACCTGCTAGCAACCAGACGCCGCTGGCGTTTGGTAACAAAAAGCCGGCGCGGCTCCGCCGCGCCGGCCCACTCCGTTTTCCCAGCAAGGGACTCGCAGCGCCCGATCATCTCCACGTTCAGTTCGATTTCCGTTCGCCGCTATCAAGCGGCTTTTGGCGGCGGCGTCCGACCTCCCGGTATGCCAGACGAGCGAATGGGGTTCAACCTCTTTACGATGAACTCGGTCGAACACGTCAGCGCCGGGTCGTGGCGCTATCCGGGCGACCAGTCGGCCCGGTACACGGACAGGGAGTACTGGACCGAACTGGCACGCACGGCCGAACGCGGCGGGTTCGACGCGATCTTCTTCGCCGACGTCCGGGGGATCTACGACGTCTACGACGACAGTCGCGAGATCGCCATCGAGCGCGCAGTACAAACGCCCTCGAACCACCCCCAGGCGCTGGTGCCCGCGATGGCCGAGGTCACCGACCACCTCGGGTTCGCGATCACGCGCTCGACGACCTATACTCATCCCTACCAGCTCGCCCGCGAGTTCTCGACGCTCGATCACCTCACCGACGGCCGAATCGCGTTCAACGTCGTCACCTCCTACCTGGAGAGCGCCGCGCGCAACCTCGGGCTCGACGAGCGCATGGGCCACGACGAGCGCTACGACCGCGCCGAGGAGTTCATGCAGGTCTGCTATCGCCTCTGGGAGGGCAGTTGGGACGACGACGCGGTCGTCCGGGATCGCGATTCGGGCGTCTACACCGACCCCGAAAAAGTGAGAGAGATCGGCTTCGAGGGCGAGTATTTCGACGTGCCGGGCCTTCACGGTTGCGAACCCTCGCCCCAGCGAACACCGGTGATCTATCAGGCCGGCTCCTCCGAGCGCGGGCGCGCGTTCGCCGCGCGGAACGCCGAGGCCGTCTTCACGAGCCAACCCACCGAATCGGGAGTGAGAGAGTACATGGCCGACATGCGAGAGCGTGCCGCTTCGCATGGCCGGGACCCCGATTCGCTGGATTTCTACATGGGGCTCGTCCCGATCGTCGGCGAGACCGAGGAACTCGCCCGGGCCAAACACGAGAGCTACAAGGAGACCATCGACGTGGAGGCGACGCTCGCGTTGCTCAGCGGCTTTATGGACATGGACCTTTCAGAACTCGACCCCGACCGGAAGCTCGAACACATCGAGACCGAGGCGATCCAGGGCGCAGTGAACGCCTTCACGAAGAGCGATCCGGATCGGGAGTGGACGGTGCGGGAGATGGCACAGTTCGCCGGGCTCGGAACGACTTCGCCCGTGGTGGTTGGAACCCCTGAGAAGATCGCCGACGCCTTCGAACACTGGTTCCGCGAGGTCGGCGTCGACGGGTTCAACGTCAAGGAGGTCGTTCGACCGGCGACGCTGCGGGACTTCGTCGACCTCGTGGTCCCCGAGTTGCGAGTGCGCGGGCTGGTTCGCGAGCAGTACGGGGACGAGACCCTTCGCGAGACGATGACCGGTCGGTCGGGACTCGCCGAGGATCACACCGGGAAACGCGAGGCGCTGTCGGGAATGGGCGTATAACGAAGCCGCCATCGGCACTTCGTCGACGTACTCGCCGTCGGTCGTGTAGTCCCCTCCCCGTACCGCCTGATCCGTGTGGGTGTCTACCTCCTCGCGGCTCTCCTCGAACGTCGAATACTGGGTAGTAGTATCACTGCGCCGAACCGTCCGGATCGGTCGATAGCCCCATGTTGACCTCGCCGCGCGCGCGGATCGTCCCGTCGACGATCCCGTCACGCGCGAGTCGGAGGTGTTCACACGAGACGTCGCCCCAGACGCGGGCGTCCTCGGCGACGGTGACGGTCCCGTTTCGGGTCGTGACGTCGCCGTGGACGATCACACCCGAGGCGACGTCGATGTCGCCGCGCGCCCGCAGGCTGCCGAAGATCTCGGTGTCTTCCCCTACACTGATCGATTCCGCCCGGACGTTGCCGTGGAGCCGGCAGTCCCGACCGATCTCGGCGGGTGGCGACACCCGCCAGGCGTCGTCCGAAACGGTCGCGCCCGTCGGGATCGTCAGCGGCTTCGGGCCCTCCTCCTCGTCGAACAGTTCCTCGACGAGCTCCTCGGCGGCGTCGTCCTCGCCCATTCGCAGCAGGTGGGTGAGGTACATGAACAGGAAGACGATGGTCGGCATCGGGTTCCGGATGACGATCCAGCCGCTGGCCTCGAACCCTTCAGCGATCTGAACGTCGTCGCCGATGTCCAGGTCCCCGCCGACGACCAGCTGGCCGTCGATCTCGATCCGCTCGCCGAGATACGCGTCCGCACCCACCAGCACGTTGTCCGCGACCGTACACCACGTATCGAGCCGGCAGTCGCCCTCGGCCTCGATGTGTCCACCGAAGTGGACGCGCTCGCCGGCGACGACGTTCCGTCCCCTGATCCCGAACTCGACGGTGCTCTGGGCGCCGACCAGCACGTCGCCGTCGACCACGAGGTCGTGTTCCTCCACGACGGTGCCGTCGGGGATCGAGAGCGCCGAGAGGGGGTCCGGACGGAGTGACACGCCTTCCTGTCCGCGGTCTTTCCCCTTAAACTTCGTGTGGGCGTCCGACGACCGTCAGACGACAGGATCTTGCACCTCGACGGCTTCCTCCCAGTCATGACGACGATCTCCATCGACGACGAGGGTGTCGACGTACTCTACGAGGGAACCGAGTTCCGCCTCGAACGCGAGCTGATCGAGGAGGCCACCGAGAAACGCTACTGGGACGTCACCGACCACGAGATCCTCCAGATCATCGAGCGCAACCCCGAACTCACCGGCGAACCCCGGCGCGTCGGCGACATCGTCCGGTAGTTTTTAGCCCGCCCCGTTCGAGCGACGCGTATGGATCTCGCCCGGTTCACCCATCCCGCCTTCCGGACCGCCGCCGGCACGCTCGCGGGCTACGGACTGCTCTTGCTCGTGATGACCCTCTTGCTCTTTCTCGTGCCGTACGCGATCTTCGCAGGGTTCTAGCGGACACCCCCTCGAACGGTCTTCGTACGACCAGACCTGAGGACGACACCCGATCAGACGGTTGCTACCGGTATCTGCTCCATCACTGTAAACGGAGGAATATTCACAGCGACAGAAGTATTTAATATTATAAATATCTAAAAATAAGTAAAATGCGAAATAGACGGCAGTTCATCGCAGCCGCCGCCGGATCGTTGGCTACTGTTGGCGCAATCACCGGAGTCGGCGCTGCAAGCGAGGACGAATTGACGAAAGAGGAGATCAACGCTGCTGTGCTCTCAGGAGCGGATAGAAATGGGGCCGATGGAGTCGAACAGGCCCTAATGGACCTCGGTCTTGATCCGACTGTCAAATCTGCAGCGCTCAGTGTGGCAGACCTCACTCAGTCGGCCGATGATCCCAGCGAGCAGTCAGGCACTTCTCCGGTCGTCTCCCCGGACTACGTTTATCGTAATCCTGACTACTCGGGATACGGTGGTCTCGGCGTTACGGTCGGTAGCAGTCCCGCGACTGCATGGAGCAAGGCGAAGCCGGTAGATCCGAGCAACTCGCTGTAGAGTAACCACGAAACATCGAACCAACTCCTTCAAATACACTCAAAATGACACGGAACGATCTCATCGACCCGCTCTACTTGAAGGCGATCTGTTCAGCCATCTTATCGGTGTCGTTTGCGGTGATGGCGGCACTCATTTGGGCGACCGATCCCATGGGAGCGATCATGTTTTTCCTCCTGTTCGTGTTCGTCCTCTACTCGTGTGTCTGTCTGGTCCGTGCGGGCTCCTAACGACTATATGACCGACCCTATCGATCGACGCCCCGCTCCAGCATCACGGAATCGTCCTCGGCACAGTCCCCCGCGATCTTCGCGGTTTTAGTTCGGCGTTCCCAGGGTGACCGAGTCGTCCTCGGCACAGTCGCCGGCGAGTTTGGCGGGGTTGCCCACGACCGTGCAGTTGCCGGGTACCGAATCGAGAACGACTGAACCGGCGCCGACGCTTGCGCCCTCGCCCAGCACGATCGGGCCCAACAGGGTCGAGCCGGCCCCGACGGTGACGCCGTCTTCGAGGGTCGGGTGGCGTTTCTCGTCCGCTAAGGAGTCCCCGCCGAGGGTCACGCCGTGATACAGCATCACGTCGTCGCCGATCTGGGTCGTCTCGCCGATCACGACGCCCATCCCGTGGTCGATGAAGAATCGTCGGCCGATCTCGGCGCCGGGGTGGATCTCGACGCCCGTGAGAAAGCGGGCGTAGTGCGAGAGGAGCCGACCGGCGAGGCCGAACCCACGGGTCCACAGCGCGTGTGCGATCCGATATGTCCAGATCGCGTGCAGGCCCGGATACGCCAGCAGGACTTCGAGCGTGCTCTTTGCCGCCGGATCCTTCGCCTTCGCCGTTCGTACGTCCTCGTGCAGTCTTCGGAGAACTCGAAGCATGTCGATCTCTGGGTACTATCGCGTGCAGAAGGGTAGCTGTTGTGGTGCCGGTCAGGCGAACGTCTTCGAGACCTCGTCGTCCTCGTCCTCGGCCTGGATCTTCGCCCACGCCTCCTCGAAGTCCTCCATTCGGACCTCGGTACGGTCGTCGCGGATGGCGAACATCCCCGCCTCGGTACAGATCGCCTTGATGTCGGCGCCGCTCGCGTCGTTGATCTCGTTTGCGAGCGCCCCGAAATCGACGTCCTCGGCGACGTTCATCTCCCGGGTGTGGATCTGGAAGATGAGCTCTCGTCCCTCCGCGTCGGGCTTGGGGACCTCGATGAGCCGGTCGAACCGGCCGGGCCGGAGGATGGCGCGATCGAGCATGTCGAAGCGGTTCGTGGCGGCGATGATCCGCACCTCGCCGCGATCCTCGAAGCCGTCCATTTCGCTGAGCAGCTGCATCATCGTGCGCTGGACCTCCGCGTCGCCCGACGTCTTCGATTCCGTGCGCTTGGAGGCGATGGCG
>NZ_RDQG01000014.1 GCF_003697815.1 Halalkalicoccus subterraneus
AAGCGGAGTGCAGGGAGCAGGATTTGAACCTGCGGACTCCTACGAGACAGCGCCCTGAACGCTGCGCCGTTGGCCAGACTTGGCTATCCCTGCTCGCAACTCCTCGTACTTGCTGCCCCGTAAAACCCCTTTCGGTTACCCACCGCTGGCCAGAGCGTCCGCTCTCCGCGGAAGCGAACGCCGTGAGATGGGTGACGGGACACATGGCGATTCTATAGTGCGACTGCGTCTTCGAGTTCGCTGGCGCGGTCGCCGATCGAGGCCGCGGCCCGGTCGACCAGCTCGTCGACCGTCATCGAGCCGTCGGTTTCGACGTGGAAGACGAACGCGTCGGGGACGTCCTCGACGCGCAGCTCCTTGCCGGGATACCGGTTCGTGAGGTCGTGGTCGAACTCGCTGGTCGGGACGAGCTCGCCGTCCTCGGTCTCGATGACGCCGCGGACGATGTTCGCCTCCTCGTCGGCGAACTCCTCACGGTCGCCCTCGACGTTGACCTGAACGAGATGGCGGTAACCGACCGCCACGCCGCCCTGGTGTTTGGCGTGGTCACGCCCGACATCGAGGGACGCGTCGGCCTCGATCTCGAGGCGCTGGCCCTCCTTGAGCTCGATGATCGGGACGTTCTGCTCTGCGGGGCCGACCTGATCGTCCGAACTGACGAGGTCGCCCGAGTAGGCGGTTGCGGGCCCCTCGACGTCGAGTGCGAGGGTGACCTCCTCACCGAGTTCGTAGTCCTCGGGCGTCGACAGCGGGACGAGCCCGAGTCGAAGCGCGAGCTGTTCGTTGAACATCACCGAGGAGTTCTCGATGAATCTGACCGAATCGATCGCCAAGGTGGGAACGTCCGCGACCATCGCACGGCGGATGCCGTTCGCGAACGCGGGCGTCGCGCCCCGAACGAGGAACCGCGCGCTGCGGTCGTCGCGTTCGATGACCTCGACGTCGAAATCGTCCTCCATGCTAGAACCCGCTGTTTTTGGGTGCGCGACAGCCGTCGTGCGGGATCGGCGTGACGTCCTCGATGCGGCCGATCTCCAGTCCGGCGCGTGCGAGCGCACGGATCGTTGCCTGTGCACCGGGACCGGGGTTCTGCTGGCGGTTGCCGCCCGGACCGCGCACGCGGACGTGAACGCCCTCGATACCGGCATCGAGGACCTCCTGGGCGACGACCTCGGCCATCTGCATCGCCGCATACGGCGAGGCCTCGTCGCGGTTCTGTTTCACGACCGTTCCGCCCGACGATTTGGCGATCGTCTCGGCGCCGGTCTGATCGGTGATCGTGATGACCGTGTTGTTGAACGAGGCGTGGACGTGTGCGACGCCCCACTTGCTGTCTCCTGATTCGCTCATTCTTGTTCCTCCGCGCGTTCGGGGTGCAGTTCGTCCGCAAGCGGGCTGTTCTCGTCGAAGCTCACGGAGTCCTCCTCGGAGACGTGAACCGTATACGAGGGGACCGTCACCCGCCGGTCGTCGACCGTGACGTGGCCGTGGGAGATGAACTGACGGGCCTGCTTGGGGGTGTTGCCGACGCCCTTGCGGTAGGCCACCGTCTGGAGACGGCGCTCGAGCAGATCGGTGACCTCGAGCGCGAGAACGTCGTCCAATCCCTCCTGGTCGCCGAGGATGCCGAGACGCTGGAGCCGGGAGAGGAACTCCCCGCCCTCGGACGCGTCTTCTCCCTGCTGTTCCTGGCCCAGCAGCTGTCGGGCCTCACGGCGGAACGAACGCAGTTCGGATTGGGCCCGCCAGAGCTCCTCCTTGTTCTTCAGGCCGTAGCGACCCACCAGCGAGTGCTCGCTGGCGATGCGCTCGCCCTGGAAGGGATGGTTCGGCGTCTCGTAGAACTTGGTGTTGCTTCCGAGCGCCATTATTCGTCACCTCCCTCCTCTGCTTCTTCCTTGATCGCCTCGACGTTCACGCCGATGGTCCCCTCCGAGCGCCCCGTCGAGCGGGTGCGCTGGCCGCGGACCTTCTGGCCACGCTGGTGGCGCACGCCCCGGTAGGCGCTGATCATCTGCAGGCGGTTGATGTCCTGCTGGCGGGTGAGGTCGAGCTCGTTGCCGGTCTCGTGGGTGATCTCACCGCTGTAGTAGCTCTGGTGGTTCGCGAGCCACTCGGGGTTGTTCTCGGCGAAGCCCTCGACTTCCTCGACGATGGCGTCGATCTCCTCGTCATCGAGTCGCCCGAACGTCGCGGTACGCGAAATACCGGCGTTCTGGGCGATGATTCTGGCCGCTCTCCGGCCGATACCGTTCATCTCGCTCAGTGATCGTTCGACGGACTTCGTCCCATCGAGGTCGGTCTGCCCGATGCGAACGAAGTATCGGAGGTCGTCGTCCTCCTGTCCGTCCTGTTGTTCTGGGTCTTCTTCGCTCATGTGTCTCGTTGCCGGCTGTCTTCCGGCCGCGGTGGTAATGAACTACCAATTCTACCTGGTAGCGGAGCGTCGTGGCGGGGATTCGAACCCCGGAGGCTGAACGCCACAGAGTTAGCAACCCTGCGCCTTAGGCCGCTTGGCTACCACGACACGCGTTCTGTACTGTCGCCCTCGCGGACTCGGGACGCCACGCCCCTGCAGTGTATGCACCCCTGTCTATCCGCGTCGGGTATTTAAGCCCACCGGATCGATCGACCGGGGCAACTCTGGTCGTCTCGAACCGACCTGCGTCCGGACCGAACCACGGGTGGATCCCGCCCGACGGGAACTATGCCGATCGCGGTCGAAGGGTCCGCATGGAAATCGGGATCATCGGCGCGGGGGCCGCCGGGGCCGGGACTGCCTACGGACTTCGAGACGCCGGTGCCGACGTGACGATACTGGAAAAGAGCCGCGAGGTTGGCGGTCGGGCCGCGACGCGAAGCAAGCGCGGCTGCGTTTACGACCACGGGGCGAACTACGTCACCCCCGATCCAGATCTAGAGGCGTTCCTGCGGGAATGCGAGAGCGACCAAACGGACGAGCGGTTGGTCGAGATCGACGAGCCCGTCTGGACGTTCGACGCCGACGGAACGGTCTCGCCGGGCGAGGAGCGCGACCGGCCCGCGCTCACCTATGCGGACGGTATCGCGCGCTTTGCGGGAACCGTTCTCGAACGAACTGATGCGACCCTCGAACTGGAAACCCGTGTCGAGTCGATCGCCCGCGAGCGCGACCGCTGGCGAATCGAACACGAGGAGGGGAGAGACGAGTTCGACGCGCTCGTGTTGACGCCGCCGGCACCACGGACCGCCGCGCTCCTCGCCGACGCTGACTGGGAGGACCCCCTACGGGGGGACCTCGTCGAAACCGTCGAGTCGGTCCCCTACCGGACGATCCTCTCCGTGATCCTCCACTACCCGTTCGAACTCGACCGGCCGTACTACACGCTCGTCAATACCGACAGGGATCACGGGATCGGCTGGTGTTCGCGCGAGGGGTGCAAAGCCAGTCACGTCCCCGAGGGCGAGTCCCTCCTCGTCGCGCAGATGGCCCCCGACTGGTCGCTCGAACGCTACGGCGAACCCGACGCACGGATCGCGAGCGCGGCCGCCGAACTGGTAGGTGAATTGCTCGACGACCCGCAACTCGCGAGTCCCGACTGGACGGACTGCGGGCGCTGGCGGCACGCGCTTCCCGACGACGGGGCGGATACCGGTCTCCTGCACCACGCGGGGGACGACGGGCTGTTCTTCGCGGGCGACTGGGTCGCCGGCGAGGGACGGGTGACGGCCGCCTTCGAGAGCGGGCGCGAACTGAGCCACCGACTAGCCTACTCGTGAGGCGATTCCGTCGAGGTGGTCGATCCCGACGACGGCGACCACCGGTGCGGGGAGTTCGGCCAACGCCTCGGCCATACACTCCTCGCGGATCGCGTCGCGGTGGGCGACGTGGGGCGGCGAGAACGCTGTCGCGGCGCGCGCCATCGAGACGTGTGAGCGTTCGTCGGCGGCCAGATCGTCCGTATCGCCGCCGGGATCACAGTCGTATGTGAAGGAGCGAGTGCCATCCGCGCCGAGCCATCTGCCGACGGCGGTAGCGGCGAGCCGACAGCGAACCGCGCGCCGGCTCGCGGTCCGCAGGCTCGACCGAAGTCGTGTTCTCGTCTCCTCGTCGACGCGTTCGCGATCGAGGTAGCGACGAAAGGCACGGACGAAGGCGGTGCTTGGCCCGTCGATTCCCACGACGGTCGCGTCGGTCGCGCGGATCGCAGCGCTCATCTCGCCGCCCCGTTCTGAGTCGGCCGCGTACGCGTGATAGAGCTCGACCGCGAGGGGAGGCAGTTCGAGCGCGAGCGTTTCGTGATCCGACTCCCGAACTACTCGTCGAACGCGGGCGATGCTGGCGGGATGGTCGTGGACGACACCGACGAGCGTCACACCGGGTAGCGAGCGGACGTACTCGGGGTTCGGGAGGGTCGTCGAGCGTGCGAGAGTGACTGACACGGTAACTCGATAGGAGCCACTCCTCTCGTGGAGGTATAGTTCAGCGAACCGAGACGTGAGCGCGAGCGGTTACCTGACGGTTGGTGTCCTCGCCCCGAAAAAACCGCCTGCCCGTCTCAGGCGTCGATGTACTCGTCGTTCATCTCCCAGCCGCCGTTGCCGTCCCGGACCATGTACTCGCCGTAGAACGGGACGCGGTTCCCGATCGTCTCCCGGAGGGTCTCGCGGATCTCCGGCCTGCTCATCTCGCCCATCGACCGGAGGTCGTCGTTACGGTTCAGACAGCCCTTGAGATACCCCTCGTGGGTGATCCGCACCCGGTGGCAGTTCGCACAGAACTCGGGGTTCTCGACGGGGTCGACGATCTCGACCATGCCGATCCCCCCGGCGTTGGCGTCGAAATCGAAGTCGGAGTCGAGGTCGACGTCGTCGCTCGCCACCCAGTAGCGCGCGCGGTGGTGCATCTCGCGGCGCTCGACGCGGATTGCCTGCTCTTCGAGCCAACCATGCACCCGCTCGATGTCGATGTTCCACTCGGGTTTTCCGGTCAGTTCGGGCATGTACTGGATGAGCTGGAGCTGGAGGCCGTCGTTTTCGGCGACGTGATCGACCATCTCGGGAACGTAGCCCGCAGTGTGCTCGAAGACGACCATGTTGAGCTTCACCGGATCGAGCCCGGCGTCGAGTGCGGCCTCGACGCCCTCGAGTACCCGGTCGTACGCGCCGCTTTTCGTGATCTCGGCGAACTCCTTCGGATCCAGTGCGTCCTGCGAGACGTTGACGCGCTCCAGCCCCGCCTCGAGGAGGCCTTCGGCGCGTCCCGGCAGGAACGTGCCGTTGGTGGTCATCGAGACCTCCATCTCGTCGGGCGTGCGGCGGATGATCTCCTCGAGGTCGTCACGGAGCATCGGCTCGCCGCCCGTGAACTTCACCTTCTCGATGCCGAACTCGCTTGCCACCTCGAGGAAGCGAACGACCTCGTCGGCGCTCATCTCGTCGTCCTGTGGGTCCATCGGCCCGCGCGTATCGCCGAGTCCCTCGTTGTGACAGTACACGCAGTCGAAGTTACACCGATCGGTCAACGAGATCCGAACCCCCGTCACCTCCCGTCCGAAATCGTCGGCGAG
>NZ_RDQG01000015.1 GCF_003697815.1 Halalkalicoccus subterraneus
GATACAGCTGTAATAGATACTCTGTATCTTGCACGCCGCTCTACCAAGATACGGAGAGATCAAGACCGATACCGGTACGTGTATTCCCTGTATGTAGCGCTGAGTGCCGTCTTCATTTCCCGGCTAGAATGGATGAAGCACCTGGTACGTAGGACTGCTTATTGACCAAAGAATATATGACACCATTAAAATAATAATTTCCTATGCATTCGTCTCGATTCGTCACCCTCTGTTTCATTTATAGTGGTGTGCTGTTAGTGGTAATGCAGGTGGGGATATACAGCCCTGACCTGACAGTGGCTACCATCGGGAACGCCGGTGCCGGTCTCTGTATCTTGTTTTTGGGAGTGTATAGACTGTATTCGGAAGAAGAAGAGAAGATACCTGAAGAGTATGGCCTATTTACCTATGTAGTGACAGCTCTCGCAGTTCTGATTACGCTCTTGTTTCTGACTAGCCTATCGCTATTCTGACAGTGAAGACTGTTGTAGAGTCAACTAATAACCGGTACTGAACGGCAACTACACGTGCTTACTTATCATTAACGCCAGACAAAGAAAGCCGAGATAGCCAAACCGAACCCAATTCCTACCCCACTTATAATAGACTGTCGAAGCGGGACATCTGATATGACCTGAGTAATGAGAAGCGTTATTGAAATCCCAACAACAAAATACAGGGATGCTCTCTTAACGTTCTCTCTATCCATCTCAAATAACATATTGGGGTTCGGCCATATTATCATTTGGATTCAGTGTGCATGTCTGTGGTACGGGGTGATCTGTGCTTCACCTGTACTTACCGAAGGTAGTCACCACATCGAGGCGGGTTCTCACCATCTGGTTTGGAGTGAAACAACCGCTCAGTAGGTGTGCGAACTGAGTAATAAACAGCTATTGTACAAGCGGGAGAACTCCAGTCCCCCCAGTATTAGTGGATGGTCGTCTATTGCGAATATGATGGACGACAACCCTCAAATCACGGAACTGGACAACGAGACGGTAGAACACTTGTTCAGAGAGCCAGACAGACCACATACTATACGCATCTCGTTGAGTTTCTCTCGAAAAGGTTGGGAGAGAAAATTCCAAAGAACCATACACAGGCATTTGAGCGGGAGGATGGGCATCAGGTGATAGCCATTACTGATAGTACAGATCAAGCCAGTCTCCCACGTGTTGGTATCACATTTGTCTTTGACGGAGAGGACGTGACCCACGCAGTTGCTGAAGTGAATTATAATGCTGAAATCAAATAAAAAACAGAAACTGATTTATCCAGACGAATTCACACCTGACTCCGGAACAGTGTCTGAAAACTCAAGCACTATTAACACCCGTAAGTTCGAGAAGGTGACTGTCCACGAAATCGAATATCAGTGATCTCTACTTCATCTGTATGTAGTGGTTGTGCTGTCTTCATTTCCCGGTCAGAATGGATGAAGCGCCTGGTACGTAGCAGTGCAAATCTAACGAACCATCAACGTTTTACATTTACTTAGGAATCTACAAATATGAATAGAAACAGAAATCTCCTGGTAGCCGTCATCTGTGGTCTACTAGTGGGTCTCGGCGTATACTGGTTTCTCGTCCCTGACTGGTTCGTTGCGGCGGGGATAGCGGCGATTTACAGTGGAGCGAGCTACTTCTACTTCTCATTTGATATTTCTCTCTTTAGTAGTGATATTCAGTTTGATAATCGAGTAGACAGATTCGGCTATGCTATTGGCCTGTTCGGTTTATCTGTGAGCGCAGTGGCGCTCGCACAGTACTACGGGCAACAAGGCACTACAACGCTTCCATTTGTTATTTTGTTTATCGGAGTGATCGCATTTCTACTATTCATTTCGAAAGCCCAACAACAGACTGAATATAGCCACTGATACACCCGATTAAGCATGGTCAATAGGATATCTTACTGAGTATACTGAGTAGCAAAGTAATAGAGTGGGACGAAGCCTGGGACCATGAAGGGATACACGATGGGTCCAGTAATAGCTGACTCCGTTCTGGCTATCCCGACAATTCCCACCATCGTGACAATAAAGTATCCAACACACGCCGCAAGAATGCCGTTCACCAGTCCGAAAAACCAGAAAACGGCTGCGAGAGCAAGTATACCAATCTGCCCCCATGCCCCGAAACAAGATAACGTGGTAGGTTCAACGTTCATGCTTGTATTCATTATCTACGGCGATGGTTACTGTTCCGGATTTATCACATGTACGCAGTGATTGGTGCCATCTTCATTTCCTAGTCAGGATAGATGAAGTACCTATTACGTAGGACTGCATACTGAACACGGAATTCTGGTCGGAGCTACCTGCAAAGAAGAACACTGATTCGCTCTGTAGACCTTTTCCTGAATGAATCATCCAGACGTGATGAACCCCATTGAAAAGACAATAACGATCATAATAAGCGCGCTTCCCCCAAGCACTTGACCGATTCGCAGATATCGTTGAGTATTCTGATATACTCTTCCAGTAATAACACCAAAAGAGATGATAAGAATACCTAGGCAAACTGCAGTCACTAAACTAATCCACAGGACGATCTGTATATCTTGGAGATTCGGATCTAAGAACCAATGAATATACAAGGTGTGAATAGCCCAGACTACGGCAAATATCCCTGCTGCTACTTCCCACTTTGAGCGAGGATTGAACCAAGTCATACTAGAAACTACTTTTTACAAGCAAAAAATATTTCGTACAAAGCTCTATTGTACCTCCTTCAAGAGTTCGGAAACCGGAGAACCAACAAGAATCTCCTAATCAAAACACTACAACCTCCGAGCGCCCTCGTCACTACTGGTAACGGCTACTACACACTACTCCTCAGTATCATCGTCATTCTCTTCGTCCGCAGACTGTATCTACTACCGATCGGCACTCCAGTATCTTTCCGACGACCTCACACGAAACGGCTGGTAAATGGTTCGTGCGTAGTTATTAGAACCATCATCGTCTAGCTCTGCGAAATCTATATGTCTTCTTAGGAGACACATTGAATCGAATATGGTCTTGCCTCCCCCTATTCGCATTCTCCCTACAGCATGGCGATTCGCGCTCATTGGTGCTTTAGCCTCGCTACCTGTCACTGTCGTTCTAAACTGGCTGCCGAACTCAGAGGCGACCCCCGGTGGTGGTATCATGATAGTCGGGGCATTCATCGCTGGGGCCATTGCCACGATCTGCTCAACAGATCCGGATGCTGCCGGACTCCGTGCTGGTTTTCTTGCTGGCGTCCTTGAATTGCTCACGTTCATCGTATCAGTAGGCACGCCGGCGGCATGGTCGCTGTCCAGAGTCGTCTTCTTCGTCTTCGCCAGTGGGGTAGTCATATGCGTCGCCCCATTGTTCGGACGAGGATCCGGTCGTGTCGGTGGTTGGGTGGCAGATAGTGTTGTCTCACGATGGCAGGCCAGCCCGAACGCGTCGTAATATTTCTCCGATAAATATTAGACAGATTGCCTGTATAGGGCGGTTAGGTCCGTCTTCATTTCTCGGCTCGACTGGATAAAACGCCTGTTACGTAGGACTACGTATTCATCAGTCGTTTAAGATTAATAAAGAAGGGGACCAAAGATGTACATATGCCCTCAAAGAAGACAATCGGTATCGCACCACTGGTGACAGGGATTTTTCTTGCGAGTCAATCGTTTGGCCAGATCCTCGACACAGGCCTCTCGTTGTGGGCGGGCATTAGTTTCACCGGCGGGTTCAGCGCGATACTCGTAGGAGCTGGGATTCTCTTGCAGTGGGGAGGATTCGACACTGAATCTGAAGAGACATCCGGCCGTTTGACGACGATGCTTCTTGGGATTGCATTGGTCAGCTTCGTCGTTGGGGCTGCTGTGGCTATCATATAGTTAGTTTCTCGTCCGAGAGATCTATCCTCTGTATGTAGCGAGGTGCTGTTTTCAATTCCTGGATAGAATGGATGAAGCACCTGTTACGTAGCAGTCCGAATATATTGTGTCGGAATTACAGTATTCGGCACTGCAATTCTATAATGAAGAGATATCAAATCGCATAAAGAATTTTGTGAGCGGGAATTCAAGCGAAAATATGAGACACACTAAAGCTCTCTTGGCTGGTTCGATCCTTGGGTTTTGTCCGGTGGCCATTCTCTATACCGGCGGATTTTGGGATCCACTTCTCTCAGTATTTATTTGGGCGTCGTTCTCAACCATCGGTTATCTTCTCGTTCGTCGCAAGGATGAGATACAAAATTCAAACCCCTGGTGGAGCGTGCTCCACGTGTTTCTTGTCGTGGGAGGGGCATTTCTCGGGGCTCATACAGAGCTCCCATATCCAGAAGATCTTGCGATCGCCCTCTCGTTTCTCATTCTCGGGGTTGGGTGGGCAAGTATGCTGATTGGAATTCAAATGAGGCATGAAATGAGTGAAACAAGAACGGAATCATCCACGCTAACAGCAGACTAGGTCAAAGATATCGTACTGGTCACGGAAATTGAAATTGAAATTGTGAGTAGGGTGGTAGAGAAACCAGGAATTAATTAACCAAGTCCACTAGGCTACTGACTCTGAGCTGTGGTATCGAAGAACGACACGAGGAGTTTGAGAAAAATCAAAGCAGCGAGAGTAAGGAGCCCACCGGTTGCGAAGCTGTAGAGCGGTGTACGGACAAATGCGAATATCACCGTTATTGTCCCTATCACTGCTGCGAACGCGATGATCGTGGTTAAACGGCCTGCTACTCCAATGCTTTTGAACCATGTTCCGATTCGTTGTCCACTATCTGAGGCTGCGCCGGGACCAGTTGCTAGCCCGAATGCCGCGGAGCCACCAATGAACCACAACCATGAAATTTTGTCGTCAGCCGCGAGATTGAAGAGTGCTTCCGCGCCAATTGATACCGCTAGCGCAATTTCCCATCGACTCGGTTTCGTGCTGAGTGACCATGACATACTGTGGCTATTTCTCTATATTTCAGAAATTATATTAAAGAATTTTGTGTGTTACAGCCCCTATCAGGCAAATAATCAGAGTACGAGACCCGATACATGCAGGGTCTGTATGTAGTGGTTGGGTCCATCTTCATTTCCCAACTGGAATGGATGAAGCACCTGGTACGTAGGACTGCGAGTCTAACGCAGTGATCTGAGCCGATTCCAGCCTGCAATCAGGGGAAGAATTGCTTATAGGGCAAGATGAGGCCTCTTGTCAATCGTAGCGGGGTTTATGTTTGTAACCTATCTCAGTGAGTCGTCCCCTGGCTGAGAGTGAGTTCTACTCCACCACGCACCGAAGTAGAGTACTGCAACGACTCCCCATCCGGCTGCAATGAGTGTGTTACCCTCAATTAGAGCCACCAAAATGAGAAGTATAGAACCAAGCAACCATCCAAGATGAAATCGGCGTCCAGGTAAGTCCATAGGTAGAACCGTTTCGTATTGCTCATAGTTCACATTTCAGTTACTATAACCGTGGTGTTGTTTCTAATCAATATACGCTCTGTATGTAGCGGTTAGTGCCGTATTCATTTCCAGACAGGATGGATGAAGCACCTGGTACGTAGCAGTGGGAATCTATTGAATACGTGGCCGACAAATCTCGGAACAGAGGCTATATTTTGAAAATAGTTATAGTAGAATGATTAAATGAAAATATATGGCTACTGAATCAGACCCCGCACCGATTAGCGTCCAAAATATACTCCAAGAAGGAGGCCGAATCGCCCTAATCTTCCTATTCTGGGGCATACTCGCTGCGGTCGCACGCTACGGTATCGCGAACATTGGACTTGCCCGCCCTGGAAATTTCTTCTTCGAGGTGGGCTATCATCTCGCTCTCTTATTCGTGCTCACGGGGTTCACCAGTACTCTCATCTATGCCATCGCTCGCGGTATCCAACTCTCACGTCACTAATCGGCGTTTTCATCCTATCGATGGATACACGCTCTATATATAGTGACCTCCTGTTTCCAGTTCTGTATTTGATCCGTTCTTGAACGGTTGTATTTCTTCGAACTTATGTGATTGTATGTCGCTCTCAAACAACAGAGAAAAAGGTACAGTAGTTCTCAAACCCAATAATGAGGTCCCGTACAACGGATCTGACTCTCCAGAACTCTGCTAGCACGCTTGTGACCGTCCTCCTCATCGCAATTGGGGGGTTCCTTCTCGGCGCAGTACTAACCTCTGTTGGCACCGGTATTCTCAGTATCTTCGGGGTTAACGTGCTCGAACAACCGAGCCTACGGATCGTCATCAGTGCTCTTGCACTCCAAGGTCTTGGCTTTGGTTCGGTCGCAGTATTCTACCTACTAACCCACAACAAGGGGGTCGATTTTCTCATGCTATCGATGCCCGACTTCCGGGACTTACTTGCGATCGTCGGTGGAGTAGTCTCGTTGTTCGTTGTGCTAGTCGGAGTTTATCTCGTCCAGACGACGTTTGGTATTCAGTCAGCTGATCACGGTCTTGTTAAACGTGGCATGCAGAGTCCTGAAATCCTCCTCATACTCGTTCCATTGTCGATTCTACTTGTCGGCCCTGGTGAGGAGCTCCTCTTTCGTGGTGTTATTCAGCAGTTACTCCGATTCCGTTTTGGAGCTATTATTGGTATCACTATCGCAAGTGTGATCTTTTCAGTCGCTCATGTCGGATCACTCAGTGGCGAAGGACTAATCCCGTCGCTCGTTACCTATTTTCTTTTGAGTGTTATTCTTGGAGTGAGCTACGAGTATAGCGAAAACCTCATTGTCCCCTCACTGATCCATGGGTTATTCAATGCGGCTCAATTCCTTATCGTCTACGTGAGGGCAACGGGCAATCTTCCAATAAGTGTCATCTGAAACAGTATAGTCGGTGCGCCACAGGATTTTTCGAACGTTGTTCTAGCTGACTCGGCTTGCGGTAGACTGACAAAAGAGCATGTGAGTGCCCGTCCCGGTCATGACCTGGGCAACTGACTGAGTGTTAATCCAATGAGTATACGGTCTGCTGTCGCTCTCATTGCTGGTTTCCAGTGCGTACCATCGTAGACAAGCAAAAATACATATGATAATCAAACAAACCAACCACCATGTCGACCCTTAGCAATCTACGGTCATTGCTGACCACCAGCCGATCAATCGAACTCGGTCAGCTCATGGGATGGGCAAGCATCCTAATGAGTCTCTGGATAGTGCTCAACCTAACAACCGATGGAATCTGGATAGTAGGAGCAGTCTTCCCTATAGGAACTCTCGCATTTGCATTGGGTATGGCTACTAGACAAAGGGCATACATCTTCCTAACACTAATCATTATCAGCCTACTGCTCATCTGTGGAATGGTAGCACTCGACTATCCAGAAGGTTTCAGCCTTGCTCTTCTCATTATCGCTGGTGGCTTCATCAATGTGCTAGTCTTTCTTCTTGGATATACTTACCCAGATACACAATACCAGCAGACCGAAGCAGAGGAAGGCTAAAATTCACTGGGTTAGCTTTCTATTCTATCGTCGTCATGCTGTTTTATACTACAGTGGCTTTCACCTGTCTGGCAAGGCAGACATCTCATGCTTGCGGTGGCACTACTGTCCTGAGCGAGCGAGGAACCCCCGTCTCGGAGCCGACCAACGGGAGGCAAGAATACGGCGTTACTTGCTCGCGAGCAAGGGTTCCGGTCGTGAGCTGTGGCACGTCTCATAAGTATGACTGTATATGTGCTTTCTGCGTGGACAGTACTATTGAGCAACTCACTCCAGTTGCTTGACTACGATAGCAATGAGACTAGCCGGCAGGTTTCCTGTTATGTGTGCCGCAGTACTTGCGCAGGTTCCTAATCGGTGACGAACGAGACCGAAAATCGAACCCAGCCCAAATAGCATCGTAATCCGGTTAAGAGAGCGATCGACGATAGCATGTTTAAGACTGAATGATAGACTGGTGAGAACGATCCCAGTTGTCGTACCGAACCGTTCGACGAAGGCCGTCTGAATAATTCCGCGCCAAACAAATTCCTCAACGATAGGTACGATAATCCCGTTTACAACAACCAGTAAGGAAGCAGCGGTGGTTGAGGTATCCTGCGTGACTATTTCGGTATTTTCTATACTTCCAAATAGAAGACGGTCGATTTGTGTCGTTATACTTAGGGAGGCTAGCCCGGCAACACCGGCAATAATCCCACCGCCGATAGCTCGAGGCGTCCATTGGTAACCTCGGTACTCCTGCTCAAATCCCATTTGGTTCCCAATTCGGGCGATAACCCATCCCAGTAGAGGTATTGTTGCAAGTGAGACGAGCATGTCTCCGGTGAGGTCCTCGTCGAATTTTCTTATCCGGGATACAAGGATCCGGCGCGTGATAACCTCAACTGACGTCCAGAGACCTACGCCAAGTAAGACAAGAAGAAGTGGACGGCGCTTCCCGCGGGTGTCATTCATATCGGCAAGAAAATTGGTTGAGATATTAACCTTTCCCTGTAGTCGATTTAGAACTCGATTGTCGAGGAATGGTCGAATATAGCGCATGTGTAGGCTGTGGCGGTGCCTGTCCTGGGTATCCAGGGCCGTGTGCTGTATGCTTGTTGACGCTCTGTAGTCGTGCTTTCAATAGTTGCTGTGACGACTACGGACCGGCGTGCGTCGACTGCGCTACGACACTATGAATCGGTAAGGTGGATTTACATCCACCTAACTACAATAGCACTATAGTATTAGAATATGGAGCTCAAAGAGAATTTGTTTCATGAGTCTCAAAGGGGTAAATTGCCGCTATTCTGGATTTTTATAGGATCTATCCTTACCGTTGTTGCACTCGCCGGATTTTTTATACAGGATTGGACGATAGTCGAGTTATCCGAACTATTACTCGGCCCGCTTATCTTCTTACTGATCGGCGCAGCGGAATTCGTCCCACGTGACAAAATCAAAATCGCCGCAGCCCTGCGACTGGGCTCTTTCTGCTGTATCCTAGCAGTTGGTCTACTAGTCCTCCGAGACGTTTTCGTATGATCAGGGCCGACGTTCCGTCTCAGTCCTCGCTCGTCGTGATATCCGCCGACAGCATCCGAGTCCTCTCGATGTCCCGGGAGTTGTTCAGCGTGAAGGCGGTGCACTCGGTGATGGCCTTAAGAGCCACCGAATTAGGTTACTCGTCCACACGGACTACCTAACAGCTGCTTCATCCCTGTTAGTTGGAAACTGAAGGTGGCACCAACCGTTACATACAGGGGAGGAATTTAGCACAGCGCAATCTATATCGGAGTAGCTGGAGGGGCGATTCTGTTATTCGCACCGCTGCTTCTCGCCGATGCTGGGACGGTATCTCAGCAGGTCGCAATAACTCTTGCAAACGGTGCGACAGCCGCTCTTGAGGCGTTTATTACGACTCAGGCCTACCGTGGCTATCATCGGTACAACAACCGTGCAATGTTATTGCTCGCTGTTGGAATCAGATTGTTAACTATCGGTTCCTTCGTTGTTCTTAACATTCCGCCATCGAAGTTCACTGACGCTCTCCGGATTGGGGCTGTCTTAACCGTCGAACTTGCTGGACTGCTATCAATTGTAGTATCGTTCCGTGTCGAGTGAAGCCTCAAAACCATTCTATCGGCACCGTTGAAACCTCCTACAAATGACCAGTCTGGAGTATTAGCGCTACATACACGGCAAAAATGTGTCTTATCCTGTCTGTAAGAGTAGACGGCTGCATCGAGGGTAGTAGGAGCAAAAGTCCGCCAATAATAAACAGGAGCTGGCACTACCGGGTAGCCATAGTAGTGAAAAGATAATATTTCACACATACGAGCCGAGGTGTATCAGTCCGACCGTTGGGATACCGACAAAGTAAGACTAGACGATGACAGAGACAGTGTTCATCGGAGGAGATCTTCTTCACGAACGTCGCTATTCCATTGGGTTACCCCTACTCCTACTCTTGTGTCGTTTATTTTTTACAACTCTGGTTTGACGAGTAACGCATGTCATTGGTAACCATCATCCTTGATGCACGTTTCAGTGACAAGACATCAACGCTCCGGGAACAACTCATCGCAATCGGTGAAGGGCTTACCCTTACTGTTACGAGTGTATTCACGAGAATACTCGCCGTTTTTGGAATTTCGATCGCCATCAACGCTGCTGGCATTCCCTCAACAGATGCCGTTCAATTACTCCGGTCGGCGTCGCACTCGCTTATCTCGCGGTCCGCACCACTCGCCGTCACGAGATCCAATTCGGGATCCCGTCGTCCCGCGGTATCGCCTGGATTATCGCCATCCCTCTGTTAACCGCCGGAAGTGGCTATATTCTCGAGCCACTTCTTACGGTCGTCGGGATTGGGCCACCTGCCTCAATCAGATCAAGCGCCGTCGACGGATTCACGACCCGACCCCTCCTCTGGGTGGTTGTCCTCATTGGCTGGTTTGGCGTCGCTGCACCCGCAGAAGAACTGCTGTTCCGCGGTATCATCCAGGGACGACTTCGAGAGACCTTTTCTCCGTTCTCGGGAATCTTACTCGCTGCCGTGTGTTTTGCGTTAATGCACGTCCCCGTCGCAGCACTGTCGGCCGGCATGACGCCTGCGAGCAGTTTCGTCGAGACACTCGTGAGTGGCGCCATCTTTGGCCTTGCATATGAATGCACAGGTAATCTCCTCGTTCCATCTATCGCTCACGCAGGCCTCTGGACGGCAGGATTACTGGTTCTGTGAGAAATACTGCTTTGTTGTATACCTTGCTCATCCTCCACCTCTACTTCCCAAACAGCAAGTGGTCTTCTCGTGCGTCGGTATAACGACTGTCCCGAGCGAGCGAGGAATCCCCGTCTCGGAGCTGACTGAAGGGAGGTGAGAATACGGCGTTTCTTGCTCGTGAGTGAGGGTTTCAGGAGTTAGCTGTGGCGCGTATCAGAAATCAGTTCGTATTTGGAGGACCGATAGATCTGGGTGAGTTAGTGATCGGGGGCATTTACCCGGATTTATCGAAACTAGTATCGCATCCGGTCAGAGCATATGGTAGAGCATCACGTTTATATAAATGTAAAGTATACTTTACTGTAAAGGGTGTTATACACCCCGCGATCACAATGAGCGAAGAACTCACCGCAAAACAACGAGTCGAAAAGCGCGAGCAGTACAGGGACTGGATCAATAAATCGGTCGGAGCTGGCGTCGCAAGCTTCTTTATTGCGACTGCAGCCTGGATACTTACCGACGAACCGCTGGTGCTTTTTGCCGGCTTGGGGCTTTACTGGCTTGGGTGTCTCGGGATGGGCATTGGATACTGGTACTCACCAGTTTCGGTCAGAGATGAACTTGAACAGCGGATGGAGCGGGAAGCGAGTCAAACAATGTTTGCGTTCGTCGCAGTCGTGGCGATAATCGGTCTTCCAGCAGATGTCGTGCTTAGCACGACTGGTGTCTATACTGCCCCCGCCGCTATCCGGGGTGCGATCTGGGGATACCTTCTGTTGATCTTCATCTTTGGAGCCGTTCATTGGCGTGTGACCCGACAATACAGATGAGCGTGGAGTGGTCATGAAAACCAATATTACTGCCTACCGTGAACGCGAAGGGTTGAGTCAAGGGGAACTCGCGACAGCCGTTGGCGTTTCGCGACAGACGATAAATGCGATCGAACGAGATCGGTACAATCCGTCATTAGAGTTGGCGTTCAAACTTGCGGCCTACTTTGAGTGTCCGATCGAGGCCTTGTTTGAGCCCAATATCGAACCAGTTGGAGAGTGACCGAATGTACCGCGACGTTTCTGGGAAGCCTTCCACCCAGCGGGCTGTATCACGATCACTTCCCTATTCCCACATTTCAACGAATTTGAATAGATCGACCAAATCAAAAGGCCGTAAAGTAGGTTGTGAGAAACAGTGTTGCATTGTAGAGCCCATGAGCCAGTATCGGCAGAGACAGATTGTTGAACCATTCATAAAGGGCACCCATTACTAAACCGAGTGAAAACGGCGCAATACTCAACAAGACGATAGCTCCGACTCCGCCAGTGTATCCGATTGCATGTGGAAGAACAAACAGGAGGGAAGCAATAACGATTGCAGCGGATGCTCCCATGCTTTGTGAGAGTCTGCCCTGAATGACGCCCCGAAAGAGATACTCTTCAGCGGGCCCGATGAGAACCACCGAGAGAACTACCAAGACGAGAACCATCTCCGGGCTCCCCGTGAGCAGCTGTTGATCAACGCGTCCGTATTGAATCCCTGTTGTGGAGCTTACAATCTCGATTATGAGAGGGATGGCAAGCATACCGAGTGCACTCGCTACAATCCAGACAGCCTGGTACTTGGTTGGTATTTTGATTGATATCGTTTCACTGAGCCATCGGCGGGCGTAGATCCAGCCGGTGATAGCGTAGCCTGCTTCTGAGAGGATGAATAGCGCGGTTAACGCGACGATGCTTGTTCCCCCGAGGAGAAGCGCTGGAACTGCGAGGATACCGCCCAAAACCGTCCCACCAACCACCAAAAGAACTCCAACTATAATAGCGCGAAGACGACCAGTCCAACTATCTGGTGAACGTGAGTCTGGTCGTTCGCTTGATTGCTGAACTGTGGACATACGATCTACTCAACAAATCACTTAGATATAACTACCGGTGTATTTTGGATTGGTTTGGCCAGATTGCTCTGTGTAAAACGGATTTGGGGACGGACACAAGTGCTACGATTGAGTTTGTCCCACTAGATAATACCGGACTGTATATGATCATTCAGCATCCTTAAAGAGTCAAACATAGATTTTTATATTATACTGACTACATCAGATTGATGGACGATAGCGCTCTCAACTCACTCATCGAGGATGAAGCTAGTCGCCGGGCGCTAGCAAAAGTCCTTACGTACGCGGAAAACGGCGATGGAACCGTGACGTACGCTGCAGTGAATGACGTCATCGAAGCGGAAACGTGGGGACGTCTACTCAAAACCGGCGCGCTCATCCCTGTCGATAGCGTCTTTGTCATTGACGATCCACCAGCCGTTCGAGATGCTCTCGAGAAAGCGAATATCGAGGCCCCGGCCGGCAGCGATCAGACTAGCACAAGAACCGACGAATCGGCGTGGCGCCCGGTCGATAAACTTGCTGGCGTTGGCGCCCTGACGCTCGTCGCCGGCTATCAGGTTCCGGCTATCAAATCAGTGATCGTCGGGCCGATGGATTTCGTTCTCGGTCCACTTGCCGGTCTGCTACCATTTCCGCTGTTAGTCATTGTTCTCGCAACAGTGGTTGCACTGGTCTCAACGGGAATCCGTCGTCAGCTTCTCGATCAAGAGCAAATGGACGCACAAAAAGAGCGGTTACAGCAGGTCCAAGACCGGCTTAGTGTAGCAAGACAGCGTGGAGATGACGCTGCTGTTGAGCGCCTCACTGATCGTCAGCAGGACCTGATGCGCGACCAGCTTGGACTCATGAAGAATACATTCCGGCCACTAGTGTGGACGATGTTTGTCACAGTTCCGGTGTTTCTTTGGCTCTCGTGGTTTGTGATGAATCCCGCTGGCGCCATTGTCACAGCTGCGCCAGTGATTCCGGTAATCGACCAGATTGTCTGGAGTGCGCGGTTAGTTGGGCCGATGCAGATGTGGATGGTGTGGTACTTCATGAGTTCACTTGCTTCTAATTTACTCGTCAAACGAACGACTAGTCGATGGTTCGATTCTACCCCAGCATAGCACTCTCAGTGTTAATTGATTTCTAGCTATTAGGTATCGTCTGAACGATCTAGAGATGGGAGTTTAGTGCGTAAGCCCGGTACCGAACTCGCTGTGAAGTATAATTTCTGGATCTCATCAAATAAACCCATCACAGGATACACTCTTAGATGAGCAGTATTGGACTATCACCCGTCGCTCCCAAGTAAATAATAAGAAATTGGACCGCATTGAATAACCCATGGATCATTGAGGGGACGGAACAACAGCACGACCGTAGACGCGATCGCGGAAGTGGGGGAGTTCGGTGACTGGTGGTCGAAATCCTCCTACCAGTGGCTGCGGTTGGGAGTGCGGCCGGGTTGGGCTTTGTCGCAAAGTGTAAAGTGTTCCCGCCTATGCCAAAGCCCGACGATGACCATCGAGGCAACCGTAACTGCCACCACCGCGGAAGCTGGCGAATGGACGAAGAATGGCTGCATGCGCTCGAAAACGGCGATATCTCGGAAGTTGATTGCTCGGGGCGCGTCCTCGATACCCTCGAGGAACTGAATTACTGAGGAGGGATCGACACCGATCGACGTCCGCCTTCGGGTGCGTCTCCAGCGTTCGCAACGCTCATTCCGACCTCTATATATCCAACTATACCATAATTATTCTAATATTGCCCTATTAGTTACTTAGACGGTTCGAAGGCGGATCGGTCCACATGCGATGAAGGACACAACATCAACGGGCGTGGATCGGCGAACGTTCATCAAAAGTACAGGAGCAGCGATCGGGGTTTCGGCGCTTGGAAGCACTGCGGTCAGTGCGAGCAATTCCGACGCAGCCAACGACGAGGGTTCGAATGAGCCGCCAGCAATGATTGCTCATCGAGGCTACGCGGGTCGATACCCCGAGAACACGCTCCGAGCGGTCGAGGCAGCCTCGGAGACGGCCGCCATGATTGAAATCGACATCGTCCCCACCGCCGACGGGGAGGTGGTAGTCTTTCACGACGACAGGCTGAGTGGGCGCGATGGCGGTACGAAGGGGCTTACCGACGTCGAGGGGTATGTCTGGGAACAACCTTGGGAGGTCGTCCGTGAGGCGGAGGTCCTCGAAAGCGGCGAGACGGTGCCCTCGCTTGCGGCGGTACTCGATGCGATTCCCGACGAAGTGGGCATCAACATCGAGTTCAAGAACCCCGGATCGACCGAGATCCGGACGGGGGAGAAGCTCTGTGCGTCGGACCTCGAGATCCAGAAGGACCTCTGGCGACCGATGGCCGAGCGGGCGCTCGACCTGGCCGGGGCGGTCGACAACGAGGTCCTCGTCTCCTCGTTTGCTGAGGCGGCGCTCGCGGTCACTCGCGAGATCGACCCGAGCGTACCGGTCGCCTTCCTGTTCTGGGATTCAATCGAGCCGGGTCTCGAGATCACCGAAGCGTACGACTGCGAGGCGCTGCACCCGCCGTGGAACCTCGTCAAGGGCACGCCGTTTTACGGCGACGACTACAGTGCCCCGGGGCCGTATGACTCCGATGTCGATCTGATTGACTGGGCCCACGATCGCGACATGGACGTCCACGTATACACCATCCAGTCATGGTATCCGGCCAGCCAACTGGCCGACGCGGGCGTCGACGGTCTCATCACCGACTTCCCGAACCTGCTCGAGGAGTGATCACTTGGGGTCGTCGAGGAACTCTTCGGCGTGGCCCTCGGGCGAGACACCCTGTTACGGAGAGGAGCTTACCGCGCACTTCTCCGAAGATTAATTATCTGGCCCAGATTTGAACAGGATAGAGTGACCATCTCCATCGACTCCTTCTCGCGTGACAATTTGGATGAAGGTGTCCGATTGTATCATACCGTATTCAACGAACCGCCCTGGAACGATGAATGGACGGTCGAAACAGCTCGTAGACGACTATCGCAAATCATCGAGACACCGGGATATCGAGGGTACAGCGCCTCTTTCAGAGGGGAACTTGTTGGGTTGGTAATGGGGAATCTCGAGCAATGGTACAGAGGGAAGCGCTTCTATTTAAAGGAGATGTGTGTCTGTCCGTCCCAACAACGACGCGGTATCGGCACGACACTGATGGAGCATCTCGTCGAAAAGTTACGAAATGAGAGTGTCGAACGGGTTTATCTACTTACAATGCAGGAAAGCCCTGCACGCGCGTTTTACGAGAAAAACGGGTTCCATCTTAATGAGCAGATGGGGATGCAATCCCTCCAGATAGAACCATAATCAATACGTGGGCACCTGTATCTGGCAGTTGGTTGTATCACCAGTTCCCAGCTAGAAGAGATAAGGCACCTGTTACGTAGCGATGCGAATGTATCGAGAAGTAAATGTGTACTTAGCCGGGGGCAGGTACTCGGTAGCGGTGATAGAGCAGTTGCATCACAGGCATTGTCCATGTAAATGCGAGTACAAACTGAAGCATCGTCCCAAGATACTGCCGGGGGACAATAAGCCAGACAGCAATAGTTGCCACACAGATCCAGACGAGCGTGATGACCGTCGCCGTCACATTGTTAATGTTCCGTAAATCAACGTCGGCTAGTCCGATAGTCGCTATGATTCCGAGAAACACGCCCAAACCAATTGCTGCTATCGTCGCCTCCAGTGAGACGATTTGACGGGCAGGCTCTATAAAGAATATCCATGGAGTCCCTACGAGGGCAATCAAGAACAACCGTAGGGCTCGCGCCCGTCCATCAACACCGAGTAACGGATGTTCTTCAGTGGAGGTTTGATTCATGAAAGAAATGTAGAAGGATGCGAATATATAGATTTTGTTCCACAGAATGCGCTGTAATGTTCGTACTCTGTATGTAGGGGTTGGTGCCGTCTTCAGTTCCCGGTCAGAATAGATGAAACAGCTGTTACATAGAGCGAGCATATCCTTCGTTTCTAATTAATAACGGGATTGATAGAGTTCCCAGCCAGAAATAAGAATTACGAGTAACCACGCAACAGACGAAATCACTCCAAGGGTTCCCCCTTCCCCAATAAGTACCCGATAGACCTGTATCGACCCTGCTATACACGCTGCGATAACAATGAACCACCATCGACGCTGAGAGATTGAATCAGACATTTTTATTTTGTTGTTATTTAACACGTTTTAGAAATACTCGCTGACTCAATGCACGACTAAGCCATGAAGTGAGGATTAAAGCCATCGACGGGCAATTTCATATGAAATTGCTATAGGAATGAGAACCCAAAAGAGAACAAACCCAATCGTTTCTGTGGAGGGGGCTGATTCTACTAACGCACTATAAAAGAACAGGGCACCTGTGGCAATCACCCCAACAATTGCTGCGATATAATCCGGATCACGCCATGAAGTTGGGAAACCATCAGCAGGCATACATATCTATTAATTTGCGATTCATTTAATCCTTGATGTAGCGGCTAGTTCTAGTTTCATTTCCCGGTCAGAATAGATGAAGTACCCAGAGTATCCAAAGTGATAGGATGTAAATATATTATCTCTCGGGCTCTAATAGTTGAATATTTACTGTACAAAGGTTAATCAATAAAGAGTGAAAATAGTTAATATGGAACAGAAGAAAGGAATTGCTATCGCACCGCTGATTTTTGGAATCATTTTCATTGGTCAATCTCTACGTCAACTTGTGGAGACTGGATTCTCACTGTTACCAGCTATTATTCTTATTAGCGGAGTTAGCGCTGTTCTCGTCGGCGTTGGCATTATTTTTGGTTGGGGAGATTTTGGAACAGGAGAAATCGAATCAAACTAGTCCAGAGTAATCCCACCATCAGGCGGCCATCTCGTGCTTACGGTGGCACTACTGTCCCGAGCGAGTGAGGAACCCCCGTCTCGGAGCCGACCAACGGGAGGCGAGAATACGGCGTTACTTGCTCACGAGTGAGGGTTCCAGTAGTGAGCGTGGCACGTATCAGAGGTTAGTTTACACCTGTTGATTATACGTGGAGGATCGAGAGATACAGAGGATCAATTGAACGAACGCTATGACTTTTCCAGTATTGCCCTCCATTGCACATCGCTATAGTTCACCTCGGCTACTTCCCACGGTGTCCCGATTGTCGCCTGTCGAAGCTGATTTATGCTGAATAAGCGGAACAACAGGGTTTCTCCTACTTCGCCCTGATATTCCATATGGTAGACGCGGTACGCAAGTCCGGGCATGGGGTCGTTACGGAAGGCGAACACTTCTTCTGTGGACTCGTTCTCTGGAGCATAGTTATCAAGAATTGCTGTTGCATTGGGAGTGGTCACGAACGCGAGATCGTCAAGAAATTGGCGAACGCCTGCCATTGACCCGGCCAGCCCAACCTGTGTCCCGACAGCATGCGCCGACCGGAATCGGTCACGGTCGAAGTGACTGCGGAGTGTGAACATATTGGCCAATCGAACATCGCGTACTCCTCGGTCGCGCATCACTTCCACAAGGTGTTCACTCACCTCAATAGCGATTGACTCAAATTGTTCTTGATAAT
The DNA here is from genome assembly GCF_003697815.1 of Halalkalicoccus subterraneus. Classification (NCBI taxonomy): domain Archaea; kingdom Methanobacteriati; phylum Methanobacteriota; class Halobacteria; order Halobacteriales; family Halalkalicoccaceae; genus Halalkalicoccus; species Halalkalicoccus subterraneus. The sequence goes on from NZ_RDQG01000015.1 coordinate 18,124, forward strand.
AGAGGGTATCCCTCCCTGCACCAGCACCCATATCGAGCAATGGACCCTTCATCCACGCATCCCGCCAAGCGCCTTCGCTATGTTCTCCGAAATACCACTGTTCTATGGAGTGTTCTTGAGTCTCGCTCCCATCTCGATCAATGAGGGGCTTATCCTGTTTCCCGAGGTAGTGATCGCGTATAGCACGACCGTACGGGTCATTAGACATTATAGCGTGCTATTCCATCTCAATTATAATAAAATTGTAATGAAGGATGGTACCGAGTTTCGTGGTCATTTGATTGTTCGTTGCACTCTCCAGACCGACCAATTCGGCAGTGGTGTGCGTTGCTATGAGATACGCACTCTATTCAGTACAACCTGTGAATGTATCCAGTTGCGGACAAACTCCCGGGCGTTACATTCGCACGTTCTATGTATCAGTAAGGTTGCCGAAGTTTGACGTGAAACCAAGTCAGTCAAATCAGTCTCTGGGTTCCTTCCTTGTGCAACAATCGTCCTTGTGAGAAAAAAGAGTGTGTTGCACAAGGTGAGACGAATCAAAAATATCGGATAAGAAGATACGTCCGGTATGCCCACGTTCTCAGACCGGCCGGGTATGCCCACGTTTTTATCGCACTCAATGGGTAAAATACTAGAATACTGACCACAGTAGGGCTACTGTGTACCACAGTAGACGAAATCAGCAGACGGCAGCGGTATGTGGCCTTGGCCACATCAGGTCTTTAACCTGCCTTACTCTCAAATCACCCACCAAACAGCGCAGCTCCGCCCCGCCAGCATACCCCACCGAGGACAAGCTATGACCGACAACAATGACAGTGGACGGACAAAACGGGTCACGTTCTACGTCTCGGAATCCGAACAAAACGCGCTCAAACGCGAAGCCGAAGAACAGGACAAATCATTGAGTGCCTACTGTCTCCAGCTTATCAGACGCCAGCGCCAGCTCGATGCTGAAGACCAACTCGCCGAGGACCTCAACGTCGAACAGCGCCTCGAAGAGATTACCCAGCGAGCCATCGACCGGATCGACGACTCAGTTGAAGACGTTGAGGAAACGACCGATGCACTTCGCGACCTCCACGCCAGAGCCGGGAACTACCCCCTGGTGAACTTCCGACTGCTCATGCGCCAACACAAGCCGCCCAAAGCGTGGGTGGACGAACAGTTCAAGTGGTCCCGAAATAGGCTCCGCGAACCACTCGCCGAACACGACCCCGTCGACGGCCTCATGACCGACGATAGTAGTAACGACACGGATGACGGCGACGACTCGGGGAAGGTCGACGATATTGACGAACTACTCTAACCATGCACGGAGACGACCGTGACACGATCTACAAGACGAGTTACGCCGACGACGAAGGAACGGAGGCGCTCACGAACTACCTCCAGCACGATCAGCAAACGGTCCGCGACAGGACCGGCCGCCCCATGTCGAAAGAAGAGATCGAGCAGTTCAACGACAAGGCCGCCGGGAAACGGAACCGGCACATCATCATTAGTCCTCGAGACCACGACGATCTCTCCGACCGAGAGCTCGACCGTGGCACCCGCGAGTACATGAGTGAGATGATCGAGGACCGACCGACTGCTGATTACGTCTACGCCGTTCACGACGACAAAGAGCACGGTAAAGACGTCCATATCGCCATGACGGCGAACGACAAACAGGACTTAGAAATGTACCCCGACGACATCAAGCGCGAGCGAAAGCACGCACACGAGACGTATCTCGAGTACGGGCGCGACCGGACTCGCGAGAATGAGCAGGAACCAGAACAGGAACGCGCTCGCACTCGCACTCGCGGGAATGGGAGGGGTCGATAATGGTGCTCGAAGCCCTCCTGCCAGTGGCCACTGTAGGAACGGCCGGGTTGGCCTACGGTGTAAAACGGAAATTCTTCCCGGCCATCCCGGAGCCCGACGAGGACCACTTTGTCCTGCCGATCGATCTCAAATCCGGTGACGCCGAAGACATCAGTAACCGCTTCGTTCGAGGCATTCAAATTCCCCGCCGGTCCTTGCTTACGCTCGGGGCGAGCGGGGCCGGTAAATCCGAGACGCTGAAACACTTTGTCGATCAGCTCCAGAACGACCCGAACGAGCCGGTCGTCGTCTACGATCACAAAACCGACTATCAAGACTTCCTCGACGACCGCGAAACACCCACAATTCGGCTCTCGTCCGGGGGTTCAGCCGACGAGAACGGGGACGCAATCGCGTGGAATATTTTCGCAGAGATCGAGGCCGAAGAGGACGCCGACGAACTCGCCCGTGGAATGTTCCCGGACGAAGGGGACGACTTTTGGACGGGTGCTGCTCGCCAACTGTTCGCAGCGACGCTGAAATACATTAGGCGGGAGGTGACGGACCCGGATAACGCCGACCTCGTGCGCTACTGGGAACGCACCACGCCGGAGAAAATGTACGAGAAGCTTACTCGGGACGGCCACGAGGACCTCACGGCCGCAGCGAGTGCGATCAACCCCGAGACGGAACGCCAGGCCGGCTCCGTGTTCGCTACCGCTCAACAGCAAATCACGGATCTCTTTGTGGGCGACTTCGCCGAATCGGGCGACTTCTCGGTCCGAGAGTACATGCAGGATCCGGACGGGCGGGTCTTAGTGCTCGATTACCCGACCCGGCAGTCCGGCACGATCGCGCCCGTGTTCCGGTACCTGATCGATCAGGCCATCATGCACGGGATGGACGATCCTGGCCGATCGGCGTACTACCTCCTGGACGAGATCGAGCATCTGGACGCGACGATCAAGCGCCTCGGCGAGCTGATCAATGTCGGGCGCGGCGTCAACTGTCAAGCGATCCTCTCGCTCCAGTCGATCGCCCAACTTGAGGACACCTACGGAAAGGAACGCGCCCATGCACTGCTGTCTGGTATGGTCACGGTGATTGGGCTTCGGACGGCCGATGAGGAGAGTGTGAATTATCTCCGTGAGGCTGTCGGGACGTCCTTCGAGCAGTACACGCGGAACTCAGGCGACGACCGTACGCCGAGTGAGAGCGAGGAGAAAGAGGAGTATCAATTCGCGAAGGGTGACCTCCGGAATTTTGATCCAGGCGAGGCTGTGATCTGCCGACAGGGTGAGGGCTGGGTCCACGGTCGGATCAAGATGCTCGAGGAGTAGTCGGCGCTTTTCGTTTACCTTACCTCTTCACTGCCTCGTTGTTAGCCAGATCGTTACGAGGTGAGGCGCAGTAAACATCAGAGAGCATTGGTTCTGATTACCGAGTATCCAAGATATAGTGAATACCACCAAAAACAAGAGCCGAGATCCCTCCTATACCTGTGGCTCTTACTAATGAGTCTTCGCCGAGAACAGTCCATATGAGGATCCATGTAGCGAAAAATGCTCCCGCCAGTATGAGAGCATGTTGGGTGCGGGTTATATTTTCAGTCCACCATCCCTGTAGCCGGTTTTGATTCATAGAACCACGTTATGTCTACATTGTATTCATTTTTATCCTATAATTTTCCGTCTTCTGGTCCAGGACTCGTTCTACGACCAGTACCACGACGTCGGTGGCTTCCCTTGTGCAACATTGGCCTTTCGTGAAAGGGGGAGCGTTGAACAAGGCGAATGACATCACCGTCCATCTGCCTACTGGTGGGCAAAGCGTCTGGCTGTATTATGAGGCGACACTATCGAATTTCGCGATTCGGACGACGACCACTCGCTCCGTTCAACGATCCCAGGACGTGTTCACCACTTCTAACGACGTAATTGGCGAACTGTTTTACAACTGGCCGTCATCTAGTGGGATATGGGCGTGTACGCTGACGATGCGAACGAGTTTGCTCGCTCCGACACCGATTCTGATGAGCGATTACCACTCGGCCAGCGACTGAAGGGAATGGCGTCAGAACTAGATGTCGATTCAGTATCGGAAGTTCGCGAGCTTCGCGAACAGCCATGAGGCTCTTTCTCGATACAAACATCTTCATTGCAGCGGCTACCGACGAACCTGAAACAGGAGCTATCGCTGTCGAGTTACTAGATAGCGATCACGAGTTTCTCACGTCGACAATGAACCTCATGGAGCTGCGCTCCGTGTTAACGAAGAAGCAGCGTCTTGAGTTGCCACGCGCCGAAGCAATTCAAGACGAAATCACTGCCGACGTGCGGGTTGTGATCCCTGATGCTTCAGATATGATGGATGCCAACCGATTGCAGCGAGAGACGCTATTGTATCCCTTGGATTGTTTAATTCTTGCCTGTGCGCAAAGTCATGACGCGGAACTTGTCTCCTTTGATTCAGAATTGCAGGAATCTGGCACGCTCGCACCAACCGACTGTCTCTGAGCACTCTACAGTACCTCGAGATCAAGCACTGTCAACTCGGTTTCAATCGATTGTATCTCTGAGTTACCCAAATAGATAGCCTTGTGCAACATCAGCGTACTTAGGAAAGCGGTTGTTGCACAAGGCGTAGAAGGGCGTAAGCCAGACGTCTGACGTACTACTATCTAAACACGGTGTATGCCGAGCGTATGCAGCGGGTGAGCGTGAAATTAGACGGGGACATGGTCGAACAGCTCGATTCGCTGGCCGATGATCAGAGTGTCACACGGTCGGATGTCATTCGTGATACGTTGGATGATGGACTGAATACGGATGATGACGTGGAGATTCAGCGCCTTCAGGAACGGATTACTGACCTCGAAACGGAGAACGAGCGTCTACGGCGTGAGAAGCGCCTTGTCCTAGAGCAGCGCGAGGAACACACCGACCTTGTGAGCACTGTCGAGCGCCAGCAGTCCCTCACCGAGCGGAAGGCCAGCGCCAGTGTGTTCAGGCGGGCGAAGTGGTGGCTCGTCGGGATAGAAGACGACCGCGGATAAGGGAGCGTAGCGCGGCCGTCGGAACCTCTAGAACGCAAATAGGGCCGCCGTTTTTCGGCGTTGAGCCGGTGGGAGCTTTCGCCGCGCTTCTCGCGACGATCGACTATCTTAATCCAATACCTGGAGCCTACTAGAGTTTTTGGTTATACCAGTGACAAATCAGACAGCGAGAAGGTCCTCAGTCCCCGATCGCCGATTCGGGGAACTCGCGATATAACTCGGCGCGCTCGAGGATCCGACCGGACACCGAGCGAGAGCGAGGAGAAAGAAGAGTATCAGTTCGAGAAAGGCGATCTCCGGAACTTCGACCCCGGTAAAGCCGTGATCTGCCGACAGGGGAAGGCTGGGTCCACGGTCGGATCAAGATGCTCGAGGCACTGAATTCCTAATACGTTCGCGATCACAGTAATGATAGACACCAAATCAGTCTGCAAGCTTGTCCAAAATTCCACCTTAAAGATCAACTACAATATAAGTTTTATAATTGTCAAGTGAAAATAAGACACGTGAATAAATTGTGGTTTATATGCATTTAGGTAGATATTATAAGTGAACATAGATAATAGGGAAGAACTTATTTGTTCATCTCCTAACCCAAGATATGTATTCACATGCCAGAAGTGAAATTCGAAGTTGATGTCGACAGTCCACCGGACGAACAGCCGGGCGCAAACCCGTTCAACCGCTGGCACCCCGACATTCCGGCAGCAGTTGAGGCAGACGTAGGCGAGACGCTGCGGCTGGAAGCGCTCGACTGGACCGGTGGACAGATCGAAGACAACGATGACCCGAACGAAATCCGCGATGTGGACCTCACGCAAGTCCACTACCTTGCAGGTCCTGTCCATGTGAATGGTGCCGAGCCTGGCGACCTACTGAAGGTCGACTTCCACAACATGGGCCCGCTCAACGATCGAGCGGAGTTCGGATTCACTGGGACGTTCTCCCAGCAAAATGGTGGTGGGTTCCTCACCGACCACTTTCCGGATGCGGCAAAATCAATCTGGGATATCGACGGCTATACCGTCTCATCCCGGCACGTACCAGATGTCCGGTATGAAGGGAAAATTCATCCTGGACTCGCAGGCTGTCTCCCAAGCAAGGAACTCTTGGAGGAGTGGAATGAGCGCGAACAGGAGCTCATCGACAAGCACGAAGAGGACCCCGATTCCATCCCGAACCACCCAACCGGTGAAGCAGAGCCAGGCGTTGCAAACCCACCGACAGAAGAGGGTGCTCAGATGGGGGAGATGGATCCGGAAGAAGCCGAAGCGGCCGCACAAGAGGGAGCTCGGACTGTCCCACCGCGCGAGAACGGTGGCAACCACGACATCAAAGACCTCTCGATTGGCTCGACGATTTACTTTCCAGTGTATGTCGAAGGCGGAATGTTCGCTGTTGGAGACTTCCACGCCTCGCAGGGTGACGGTGAAATCACGTTCTGTGGTGCCATCGAAATGCCCGGATACGTCGACGTTGAGTTCGACATCGTCAAGGATGGAATGGACAAATATAGCGTCGATCATCCCATCTTCGAGCCCGGCCACCGTGGCCCTAACTTCGAGGACTACATCACGTTCAGTGGCTACTCTGTGACTGAAGACGGCGAACAGCGGTACCTCGACTCTCACACCGCCTACCGCCGGGCGTGTCTAGAGGGAATTGAGTACCTGAAACAATTCGGTTACACGGGTCAGCAGGCACTACATATTCTCGGAACTGTTCCCGTCGAGGGGCGCCAGAGTGGCGTCGTCGACGTGCCAAACGCATGTTCGACGCTCGCACTTCCGAAGGGTGTCTTCGAATTCGATGTCTCCCCGGGCAATCTCGACAATAGTGCTGATCGTGGTGACCTCGTCGTGACAGACAACCCGCTCGAGTAACGCTTGAGACAGCCGCCAACCAGCGACACTAATTATTCAATCGACTGAGTTCGATTCATAGATGCAGGAACTGTCTACATCAATCGGCGAAGCACAGGGCAGCAAGACAAGTCGCTCGACCATCCTTGGACCACCACAAGCTGTTGCAGCAGCACTCCGTACGACACTCGGTCCGAATGGCATGGATAAGATGGTCGTCGAGCAAAATGGGACCGTCATCGTCACTAACACCGGTTCGAGCATTCTTGACCGAGTGGATGTCGAAGCCCCGACTGCGCGAATGGTGACGGAGGCCACGGAGGTACAGGCTCAGACAGTCAGTGATGGGACGACAACGACTGTCTTGCTCGTTGGGGAACTACTCAATGCTGCGGAGTCGCTACTCGAAAACGGACTCCATCCGACCTCAATTGTGGAAGGGTACGCAAAGGCGACAGCACATACCCGAGAACGTCTACAAGAATATTCGACGCCGGTATCGGAACATAACAGTGATCGCCTCCGTTCCATCGCAGCGATGACAGTTACCGGTCGATGGGATGAGACCGCAACGGCGTTGTTCGCTGATCTCGCTGTTTCTGGACTGCAATCAGCCGATTTCAATAGCTCCCAGCTGACTCTTCACGCCCATCCTGGTGGGAGTCTCGATGACTCCGAAGTCGTCGACGGCATCGCTGTAGATATGGACACCTCGTCGACTTCCATCGACGTATTCGAAACTCCCGAGCTACAGGCGTTCTCGAACCCACGGATCGCTCTCGTCGATGCAGAAATCTCCCCGGGAGACACGGATGTGTCGGGAAAAGTGACTATCGAGGACGTTGAAGATCTCGATGAGGTCCGCGAATACGAGCGGAACAACCGATCGGCAGTAATTCAATCAATCCATGAACTCGACGTCGACGTACTCTTCTGTCAGAAATCGATTGACGATGCGGTTCAGACAACACTCTCGCACTCAGGAGTGCTCACAGTCGAGCGCACTCGCCAGGACGAGCTCGATGCGATATCGCGAGCAATCGGTGCAGAGACCGTCACATCTGCCGTTGACCTTGATAGCGGTTCTCTCGGTAAGGCGGGAAGCGTTTGTCAGGAGACAATTGGCGGGGCCGAGTCCCTGCTCGTCATGGACTGTCCAGAAGAAAAACACGCGTCACTGGTCCTACGTGGTGGGACACCACACGTCTCCGATGAGATCAACCGCGTCGTAGCTGACTGTGTAGACGCCGTCCGGCTTGCACTCCGTGTAGGGAGCGTACTTCCTGGGGGCGGCGCAACCGCGATGGCACTTTCGCGAGACGTACTGAGGTATGCAGACAGCATCGGCGACCGCGAGCAATACGCGGTCAAAGCATTCGCGAACGCTCTCGAGTGTATCCCCCGGACACTTGCCGAGAACGCGGGACGAGACTTAGTCAACACCCTCGTCACGCTTCGGAATCAGCATCACGATGGCGCTACGTCCGTCGGCGTTGACGAATCTGGAGAACTTCGCGACATGCGCAAATCGGGTGTGTTCGAACCGATAACAGTACTCGATGCATGTCTCGGGAACGCGTTGGAAACGAGCGCGCTCGTACTCCGAATCGATGACGTCCTCGAATCAGGGAGCGAAAGCGGAGGTGAACACGCCGGACACGACCATAATCACGGACAGGGGGGTGAACCACACACGGAGAGCGACATGAACGGGTACCCGTGGGCGCTCAGTCACTGAGCGATTCTATTCGATTCTGACTAGCACCAGAAACGTTTCTAAACGCCTATTTTCTGAGTGACAACCTATTATTGGTTTCAGGAAATTACTATACTAATTGTTAGTATGATAGGACTGGGCGCTTGAGAGCAAAGCTGGAGAAGTCTCCATAGATTAATCCGTCCGAAACCACGTATCACAGCCCCGATAAACCCGCTGTAGTCTCAACTTCCAAATTCGGCCAGTAGTTGAGACCAGGGATCTCAATGCATATCGAGATCGGAGAATTCGTCGATAATTGGTTATGTAAATACCGAACTCGTATCTCTACACGAATGCTTTCGATCTTCGCATTGATGGGGGCATCAATAATAACAAATGATTTGGACTTCCGGCTAAACGTACTGAAGTATGACTTCTGAGGAGAAATCGATCTCCATCAATGAAGAACCGAATACGGACCCTGCAGACGCATTCGGAGCACTCAGCGATCCTCTCAGAGTCGATATTCTTTAAGCATTAGGAGGCTACTATCGTGAAACTGATTACGAGAAGACCATCGGATTCGCCGATCTCCGCAGGCGTGTCGGAGTTGAGGATTCCGGACGGTTTCGCTACCACCTGAAACAACTTCGCGGTGATTTCGTTGAAAAGGCCAATGATGGATATCGACTCACGTATGCTGGCGAGGCGTGTGTGATGAGAGAGATACGGCGTTTAAACAGATGGTGGGATGAGTCACACGGGATATGGAGATCCTCAAAATGGTTGCTGACCCGGATTCACAACAGAATCTTCCACCCGAGATGCAAAACGATGCTTCCATCGTGCTAAAGGAACCTTCAGAAGAGGAACTAAGGGAGATTCGAGACGCACGCTTGGAAGAGAGTCTCCAACCAATCGAAGAAGTCGAAGCAAACGCTGAGACGGAGGATAATAGAGAGTAGCGGTAATTGGTACGCGAATTAGTACTCCAGAATCATCACAACTGGTAACAAGGATGAAAGCAGCGGAAAACGGAGACGTATTGACGCAGTAGCTACGTTATGAGCCATGGAAAAGACATCCCTTCTTGAGCGCATTTCCGAGAGCCTCGCCGAAGTAATCGCTCTCCTGTCGATGGGTGTGGTGGTTATGGGCACAATGCTTGGAATAGACTGGATCTTGGCCGTCGGTGCCATCGGGTTCATCGTCGGAACCCCTCTCGTGTTGCTCCTTGAGCCTGATTACGAGACGACGGCGGAGCGGAATGGTGATGACGCCGATAATTCCTCACAAGAAGATCCCCTGGAGACCCTCAAAGCCCGATATGCAGAGGGAACGCTGTCTGAGGACGAATTTGAGCGAAAAGTAGGTCGCCTTCTTGAGGTAGACAGCACCGAAGCAATCGATTCGAGATCTCAAAAGCCGTCTACGATCAAAGAGACGGACTGTGATACGGATATTGCTAGCCTTAAGAAAGAATAGATAAGTTGGTGAATGATATAACAGCGCGACTGCCGAGCAGTCATACGTGTAGTGGGCTCGACTCCCACGTTAAAATATCGCCACGCTAAAGAATGGGATTTTCAACATAGTCAAAATAGCAACTCTATCGAATCGTCCGATATATTCGTAGATGTAATGACTGGCAGTTTCACCGGATATGTGTCTCAAGAAACGGCTTTCAATGGAGCCCTTCAATTCGCCATTAGGAAGCGAGCGTTTCTTCAAAATAGGCGATAACCTTTCGTGTCGCCTCAGCAGTAACATCCTCCGTAAGTTGCCCTTGGTAGCCATTCCTCGGAACATCGTTGTCTGAAATGCTGTCAAGACGAGCGATGAGATCACCAGTTGTGTCCAAAAATCGCTGTTGAATCGCAGAGATGACCACAGCATGATCAACGACCCCTCTGGTGAGCCGCCTTCTACCCAGTCCTCCTCTGAGAGAGGAATTGATTCGTCGTGCCATGTTCGCGTCGTGAGCGTAAGGCAGATATATTGCTCAGGATGGAACGGGACAGCATCAGTGCTGATGATCAGCTACGGATGCGGTGTAACATCACCATCGTCAAGAGATGTTTCGTGGTTCGCCGAGGACGGCTATGTGGGTATCTAATGCACGAAAGACGACGAAACCAACCAAAACGCCTGATCAGCGTGGGCGGCGAGGAACGACAAGACACGTTCCGGTTGTGTGCGTCCACCGCCAAGTGCATCTTCTGAACTCCGAGCTACGACAAGTGGTGGAAAATTGGTGGTTTGTAGAAATCCAAACGCAGAATCTCTGGTTCCACGGATTAAGAGTTCTGTATATCACTATGTAGTATATAGAATAGATAAACAAGCAGAGGAGCGCTGTAGTGCTCGAATTCGGTCGATGAAGTGCTTCGCTGATTCACTTTTGATTAGTGCAATAATCATAAGTGGTGGCGACGGGGTCGCCGCTGTCTATGAAACATGAAATTGACAACGAAAGAAAGCAGGAGTTGACCATTAATAGAAAAGAGACATATTTCTGATGAACGCCTGCCACCGGCTCAGAACTAAGCAACCATAGGCTCACGTCCTTCACCGCATAGACAAATATCGGCCTCAGGTAAGTCGAAATACTCAGATGTCTCACGTAAGCTATCGCTGTCGGCGTATCACACGCCGATTGATCTTCGTTGCGATCCGACAGAGTTTGTTCGGGGATTTCGATAGCCGCATCTATCCCTCTGCTCCCAATGATGACTGGAGGAATAGATACCTCCCATATCAACGTACACTCTCAGAGGTACTATCAGAATGTCGCTCAAAAGAGGGCGATTCCTTATCCGACTCACTATCCGACGAATCTTCTTCCTCAGTATTAATTTTGTCAACCGCGGACACTTCCTCTTCTTCCTGATCCTCCTGCAGCTGACGGTATTGCTCAGCAACAAACATTTGCGCAACATCTGATTTCGTCATTAGATGGCGCTCTACTTCCTGTCCAAGGAACTCATCAAGCTGCTCAGACGGTCTAAAGCTTACCGTTCTACTCATTCTTACACCCTCTGACATATCCTGTAACGGTGAATTCCCGATTGACTTTCGAACTCGATCAAAAATATAGGCCCACGCCATTAGCGTCGTGCCAGGACCCACAAATCCTAAATCAAGAAAAAGCACATCTATAGCACCACCTACAGCGACAACACCCGCAACGAGCAGCGCCGCCCACCATAAGATGAGTGATGCATCTACCCGATCACCAAAAGACCGGATTGATGTATCTCTCGACAAGGTATAACCTCCAAATACCGCTATACCGCTAACCGGAAGCACTACTCAACATTCAATTCTAGAGTAATACAAACGAATCTACAGCGCTAAGCCACAACTCACGCAAAACACAGACTCTCCCCAACAATACAGACACCTCTCGACCGAGAGGAGCCTTTGCGTCTCGTAGATCGTGTCCCATATCTACTAGGAGTGGAAGATTGGCTAAACCTACCACTGCTGGACAAGCAGCCCCACGCAGAGCCACTTTTTAGCGAACTTTGATTATCTGTAATCGTTCCTAACCACCAGCGCACCATAAAACCTCTCACAAATAGACAAAAGCAAGGCTGGCTTCTGACGCAGCCCGCTTATTGCGCCCTTTCTAAGTTCGCGCCAACGGTCATCGCGTCAGCATCGCGTGGCGGTAATATGGGAGTAGCGAACACTGCACCTGGCCACACAGCAATTTAGCTATGATAGCGGGAGCCGATTCAAGGAGGCACAGTTTTTCTCGTCTGTGTCATGTATTCTTTCGGCGCACACTTAGGTTTGTTGCCGACCAATATTAGCACCAGAATTAGTGAGGGAGAATCAGCCCAATTTTGGGTTAATACAAGATATTTTTGAAAAGATGGTAGAAACAGACTGCTGTTACAGTACGTAAGTTACTTGTCATCAATTTCGTCAGTCAACGCGGCGTAGAGTTCAGGGTTCTCTTCCACGCTCCTCGCCATGTCGTATTCGGGAACGTCGATTACGCCGACACGGCCGACTCTGACCCTTCGCCACGTGGCAGGCCGAACTCAACCTCAATCCGGACCGTGTCGTAGGGAACGTATGGCTTCTTCGCACGGCCATCCTCTTCGAAGTGGATAATACCGTACTCGGCTAGCAGGTGCAGATCGTTGTGGACGTCGTGGACGTCACGGTCGAGGCGATCGGCCAGTGCACGAATACTCTCGGGCGGGTGCTCCATCACCTCTTCGAGCAGTTCCATCCGTCGGTCGGTGAGTAGCTGGCGGAGCCGCGCACGGTCTTCGAAGTTGACGACATGCGGTACTTCTTCACCCTGCTCCCACTGTTCGGCGCGCTCGATGGCTGCCGCCTGCGCCTGTTTCGCTGGAAGCGACGTGATGCGGAGGATCGAGGGGTACTCCACGTCGTCCGGGTCGGGCGTGAATTCGTCGTGCGTCGGTTCGGTGTTAGTCGGTTCATCGCTCATAAATTTCGTTCACCTCGGTTTGGAAGTCGTTGATTAGGTCGGAGAGGCCTGTGAATTCCAGCTTCGTGATGGCACCCTCGGGCGCATGCCGATGGTGCCGGCCGACGTCCAGGTGGTAGGGCGAGTTGTCGTACCGGAGGAGCGTCTCGCCGTCAGCGTCCATGTACTGGAAGCTGTACTTCAGCCCCTGCGGGAAGTCCTCGCTCACCGGGACCTGCCACGCAACCATCTCGTACCGGCTCCCGTTCGGTTTCTCGTCTTCCTCCCGATAGACGACTGTCGCAGGCATCGGTCTCCTATGTTGGGGTTGTATCCCAACAGGGTTAAACCTTATCGTTGGGAACGAAGCCCAACAGTACTAAGGGCCCGTCCCTCTTTTGCGTAGATCTACAAACTACTGTGTTTTGTCAGGGCGCCGGCGGTCAGACGTGACGGCACTGGAATGTGTGGAAACGCTGCTCCAAGGATACAGTAGAAATGGACTAGTGGTGCGATACGTAATCTACTCGTCATCACTTCCGCCAGCCAACGCGTAGTTTAAAAACGTATCCAGTATCCGAATACACATCATGGAGTAAGTATATGTATCTTGTATCTGTATACTGGATACAGATATGGTAAACGCCATACAACGAGCGACGACTTACGTCCCAAAAGGCGGCGTCGGGAAAACGACATCAACAGCGCACATTGCAGTATCGGCATACAACGATCATGGCCTCGACACACTCCTAATCGATCTCGCGGGGACCCAGAATGACCTCGCAACTCAGTTCGGACTAGCCAACGATGTACTCGACCCTGACGCGCCGATTTCTGCGGTATTCAGCGAAAATTGGTCGTTCATCCGTGAGAACATCGACAACGTGTTCGAGCGCATGGTTTTTGAAACGGAGGAAGGACCAGATCTCATCCCTGCTGACAACGGTCTCGGGGCCGAGGATAACAACCTCGCAAACGTTCCACGGGAGAACCGCTACAACCGCCTCGAGAAGTTCATCACTGATGAAGTAGCATCACGGTACGATCTAGTATTGCTCGACTTGCCCGGCAAGGAGGACAACATCACGATCAACGGTCTGTTTGCCGCCGAAAACGTAATCGCACCGCTGAAGCCAGGCGAGTTCGAGCGGAAGCAACTCGAAAATCTCCAGCGCGAGCTGGCGGCGATTCGAGACGACGGCGACCATGATGCACAGCCAATGTTGCAGCTCGTCTTCGCGACGATGGTCGATTCAACCACGAACCTCGCAGACGAGTTTACAAACGTACTCGCCGAGGAATATTCTGATATTTCCGGCCCGCCCGTCTCAGAGTCGGCGAATATTGGAAACGAACAGGCGAACGGACGAACACTTTTTGCCCTGTCCGACGACGAACTCTATGATACGGGACGGCGCGCACGCGAGGCGTATCGACAGCTCACGACCAGTCTACTCGAGCGATTGGAGGCCAGATAACATGAGCAACGACAAGGACAAGGCCGAGAAGCTTCTCCAAGAATCGAAAGGCCAGTCCCGACATAAGACCGAACCTGAGAGTGCAGGGACGCCAACGCTTGAGGACGCAGTGGCCGACGCCTACCGACGACTTGACAACAACGACTTGCCGTCAAATATCACCCTTCGAGACGATAATCTCGCAGCACTGTTCGTCGGACTCGAGAAGTCTGATGAACTCGTTCCACTTGGGGAAGCGACTGCTGATGCACTCGGACGCGAGGCCACGATCGACACGCGGGCCGATGTCCTCCGATTGTTACTCCGATATGCTATCTCGGAGATAGACGGCTCGATACTCGAACGTGGGAAAGCTGGGAGAACACAGTATCTGACGGAATCCGACGATTTTTAGATTTGGATATTGTATCTAGATACTAGATACGGATATCAGATACAGATACTAGATGCAAGGTTCAAGTAGCAGACTGACACCAAGTTCGAGCCCGGAGTAGAACGGTCAAGAAAGTGAATCAGACGAAAGAGGGAATAGAAAAGGGCTCTTGGCCTTGTGCAACATTTTTACGAAGTACCCGCCTCAATGTTGCACAAGGTTTGATACCCCACCGACTGTACCATCGACGCTCCCGAGGTAGATCGTTGATAGATCCCCGAGACAGGACGAACCCGCCGTTCGCAACGCGATCACGACCTGCCGAGACCATATTCTTCTGTTCCTGCTAATTACGCTCGTAGGCGTCGTGATCGACGCGTGCACTACCGGAGTGCTCGTGGGTGTACTACCTGATCTGGGTCGACGATCTGCCACGGCTCCGAAACGCCGCTCAAACGGATTTGTGGTTTCCCGGACCCTATCGTTCGAGTGAATTAGCGTCCACGAGAGAAAAATCGTTGTTCGATCCCAGTACCGGATGACAAGGCTCAGTGACGTGGTGGCCGGAGCTGACGACGGTGGTTAGGACGTCCGCCCGGAACAGGCCGGCTGCGACGCGCTGTGTAAGTCCGCTGCACTGGCGATCCTGTGTCGATGCCGGTCGTGAGATAGTGTCAGGTCGAACCACTCGTTCAAGTGAGTGTTTTTATTTATAAACACCCCCTCCCCATCGTTCGAGTGAATTGACTCATATGAGTAGGGGGGTCGCCCACGACCCCCCTTTGCACCGCCTTCTGCTCTGCAATCTATTTCTAGTACGGGTTTGGTTGTATGGGTGGTGTGATAAGTATTTCTCTACCTAGAGTCTTGTCTATGACACCCCACCCCCATCTTTGTCTGCAAATTCACTTGAACAGCGGGGTGGGGGTGTTAGGACGATTGGTTTAAGACAAATCATGCACTTGAAACACTTGAACGGGTGGTCGGTAAAGCTAAGTGAGTTTGATCCACACTACTTGAGTACGCAAATGGGACAGTTCGATTTCACCCCTGGCAATCACCCATTCCGCAATCGCAACGCACTCCTCGACGATTACACGCCAGACGAGATGGTCGGTCGTGATAACGAGCTCGAGGAGTACCACGGTGCTCTCAAGCCAGCGATCAACGGCTCTCAGCCCGACAACATCTTCCTCTACGGGAAAACCGGCGTTGGCAAGACTGCTGCGACCAACTTCCTGCTCGCTCGTCTCGAGAACGCCTCGGTCGAACACGACATCACGATCCACACGAAGATCATCAACTGTGACGGCCTCAATACGAGCTATCGGGTCGCCGTCGAGCTCGTCAATACCTTCCTGTCTAACGATTCAATCAGCGAAACCGGCCACTCGCGAAGCAGTGTCTATGAGAAGATGTGGGACGCGCTCGATGCACTCGGCGGGCTATTCGTTATTGTCCTCGACGAGATCGACCATCTCCAAGATGACAGTCTTCTCTATCAGCTCTCACGAGCACGAGAGAATCATAACCTCACGAACGCCCGCGTCTCCGTCGTCGGCATCAGCAACGATCTCAGTTTTCGCGATCGCCTCAGCCCGAAGGTCCGCTCGAGTCTCTGCGAGCGAAGCATCAATTTTCCGGCGTACGATGCTGACGGGCTTAGTGAGGTGCTTGCTCAGCGCCAATCTCTTGCGTTTCGCAACGACACCGTCGAGACGGACGTTATCCCGCTCTGTGCGGCCTATGGCGCCCAAGAATCGGGTGATGCACGGAAGGCACTCGACCTCCTGTTGAAAGCGGGTGACGTCGCCCATGACGCGAATGCCGATTTAGTCCGAGCCGAGCACGTTCGTCATGGACGTGAATTGATCCAACGCGAGGAGATCACACGTGGGATCCTTGGCCTCAACTCTCACGAACGGATCCTGCTCTATGCGCTCGCGACATTCGAGGCTGCCGAGGAGACGCCGACACGATCACGTGATCTCTACGAACGCTATGAGCGCTTTGTCGAACAGACCGGCACCGATGTCCTCACAAGCCGGTGGATGCACGACCATCTCGACGAACTCGAAATGCTCGGCCTCGTCACCATCGAAAAGCGCAACGAAGGCTCGACTGGTGGACAGTACAAAACCGCCGGGCTGAATCAAGACCTCGAATCCGTTCTCAATGCTCTTGAGGAAACTATCGCCGACGTCGGTGTTCACTCTACGATCGCAGGGTGATATCCTTCTACCCTGAAAGAGGAGGCTTCTGCTATAGCTACCCATCCGTCCTCGGACTCTTCTTCGATCGACCGATGGGCTAATCCATTCGGAAAGAACAGAATTAGTACAACGAACACTTAGCGGAGCACGCCGAACGATATATCACGAGGTTCAAAGAATGGCATCCGACCGATACCTAACTGACGCCGATAATGAGCGTGCGTCTCCAAGCCACGAGGAACGTGTCGCTGCTGCTCGAGCTGTCGTCTATGGTGATGACGAGGAGCTCATCGACGCTGAAGAGCTGGATGCAGCGCTCGAAGAGTACGGTGTTAGTATCGGTGAAAGTGAGGATGGGCTCCCAGAGTACCGGGATGTCCCTCGGGAGCTGTCGCTCTCGGCGTGTCACATGGCGGTCGACCTTCGGCGTGATCCGGCAGAATTCATCGCCCCGCGCGCCTAAACAGGTCTTCCCTCTTCTCGCTATGAGCGCGATATATACTGTCGCTACTAGGTGAGAGACCATTCCATGTACCGAGAATTCGGACGGTTTTCTTATTCTGCCAAGGCGCGGCTTCGCCGTGTGATGATAGGGTAGCGGCGGTTGGTGGAAAGACACCTACTTGCTTTAGCGCGCTCAGAATTTTTTGTCGTTCGGAGAGTAGTGTAAGGATGATTAGATGCGCTACTACTGTTTGACGTGCACCTGGACAGCAGCTACAGATGAACCAATGAAGAACGAATCAGGGCAGGCAGCTATCGACCATCACGTTGCGACGGGCCGTTCGATTGTCTCCAAGAGAGTCTGCCCGGATACAAGCAAGAGTAACTATCGAGTACAGCAGGTTTTGAAGTAAGTCTCAGGCAGTCATATCTGGTCGGCAGTCATCCCATATTTGCAGTAAATACGACTATCCCGAGCGAGCGAGGAATCCCCGTCTCGGAGCGACCAGCGGGAGCGAGAATACGGCGTTTCTTGGAGCACTGCGAGGGTTCCGATGTGCTGACTGCGGGACCGAAAACAACGCACCTCAGGTAGAGATCAACGAAGAACTGTGTTCTCGGACGGAGGGAAACAACACCCATGTGAGTAACGTTATTTCGATGGGTGATGGCGGTATTTCGGGTATCCCAGTTTCTGAAACACTCTCCGAACACAACACACCCGCCTGATAGTCAGTTCCATAACCATGGTTCGGTCTCAGAGAGATTCGCGGCTCTGTTGAAATTCGCCACAGATAACCTGGTCGGGGTACCCAGCGCTACATACAGGTTAAATAGATACCGGAGCACCAATCGGCGTCACTGATAGCTGTCAAGAGTGGTGTGCTGAATACAGACACTGCGTCCAGCACAGAGCTTCGAGTGGTTCGCGTCATCTGCAACACTCCGATCGCTTGGACATTTTATGTACTTCACTTGTTAGGCGGTTTTCTCTGTTTGGAAAGCGGGATCGGGCGAATAGTCGATGACTCGAAACTCCGTTGATCCACATCGACACGTAGTACACCCAATCGGTTGGATTGTCCCCTCAGACCATTTTTTAACTGCATACGCAGCATTACAATCAGCACATCTTCCAAGCTTTCGTTTATATTCTCCAGTGGCCATTATACGTCTACTGCCGTCGCAAGCCATGGTCAGTATTTCTTTTGGTTATACAACACCTTTTTAAGCAACTGTCTGACTCGGTTGCTCCGCCTCGAAAAGCGTATTTTGAGAAGCTCCATTTGATAACCCTGGTTGATGGAAATAAGCGCGTTAGATTCGCACTGCTACGTATCAGGTGTTTCATCTCTCTTCGCTGGGAACTAAAGACAGCACTAACCGCTACAGACAGACGAGGGAGATACTAAACCTGATTCCAGTGGCGATCGAGTCTCACTGCATCCCTCGACCTCTTATGCACCCATCGTTTCGTACGGCAAGCGAGCCGAGTATAGGATAGATTAAACACGGGGCGAACCACCCAATGAATATGGCCACCGAGGCGACCGTTACCGTCCCATCCGAGACGTTTCCACTCGGAACTGTCTTCGAAGCGCTTCCAGACGTGGAGGTCGAGATCGAACGGATCATCCCCGGCGCGGACGTCATTATTCCCTATTTCTGGGTCCGGGGTGTCCCCACCGACGACATCACCACAGCGTTCTCCGACCACCCCGGCGTGAAGGATCTCCGCCTGATCGACAGCATCGAGGACGAGCACCTCCTCCGCGTGGAGTGGGAGCCCGACTACGTCGGGATCCTCACAACCCTGACCGAGACTGGCGTTCCGCTCGTCGGGGCGGTCGGAACCACCGAGCAGTGGACGTTCGACATCCGCGGGGATACCCAGGAGGATATAGCTGCATTCATGCGGCTGTGTCGAGAGCGGGATATCCCAGTCACGTTGACGGCACTCCACGCACTCACGCCCGTCGAAACGGTGTCGGAGAAGACCCTCACAGACGCCCAGCAGGAGATAATAGACCTGGCCTACGAACGGGGGTACTTCGAGTCGCCACGACAGGTGACCATGGAGGAGCTCGGCGAGGAGCTCGGCATCTCCCAGCAAGCGGTCGCCTCTCGACTTCGACGTGGAACCAAGAGCATTCTCGGACAGACCCTCTCGGCCCTGAACGGAACGTCGTCGAGTACATAAACGGGTTGTATACCCAAAAAGCAGATGGATTGTTCTACGACGAGAATTATGCTGTATCATGCCATTGAATGAAATTTCTGTCGCGTGGAGAGAACACAATGAGTCCGTTTCCGTCAAGTGTTCGACGCGAATCGGTGGGCGGCGGCCAGGCGAGACTACCGAGGTGCAGACGCTATGAGCCTCGAAGCCGATTTTGCCGGCGAACGTAAAGCCGACCACCTCTCGCGTTACCACGTAACGGCGCGGATCGGGATCGAAACTGAGACCACGGATGTCCACCTGGCCAGTCGTGTGGAGGACGCCGCTTATCTCCATCAACAGTCCGCCACACTGAGTGCCGACGGACTCGGGATCGAGATCGCGGACGTCCAACTGGCCGGTCGCGCAGAGGATGCCGCTCACATCCATCACCAGTCCGTCGAAACGATTGCCGACGAGCTCGGGGTTGAGATCACGGAGTACGAGCTGTTGGAGATTGACGAGCATAGAGGGATGATACCGCGTGACTAGCGGTAGATTCTCAACTGCGACGGTGACAATCGCAGCGGTGCTTGGATTCCGAAGACACGGTCGAGAATGCGTCCGGACCCGCCCCCTGATTCTTTGGTTCACTCTCCACTACTGTTGGTATGGCGATTGAAGCCTCATTCACGACCACCGAGGGCGAATTCCCCTTAGCTGCTGTGTTCGAGGATTTCCCCGGGACGCAAATCGAACTCGATCGCGTTGTCCCCACAGATGGAGCGATTATCCCGTATTTCTGGATCGAAGACGCGGATGTTGATACTATTGACATGAGTACCGTTGCCCATCCCGGAATTCGCGATATTTGTGTGCTCGATACCGTCGACGGTAACGCGTTCATCCGTATCGACTGGGATTTCGAGTACGAGAGTATCTTAACCGCCATTCTTGAAACGGACGTGGAACTTATCTCGGCCATTGGAACACAGGCAAACTGGACGTTCGACATCCGCGGCGAGGAGCAACAGGCGATCTCCCAGTTCCACACGTACTGCAACGAGCACGAGATTCCCGTCGAACTGTCCCAACTGCACGCGCTGTCCCCGGTACGATCAGGGCACGAGTATGATCTGACCGACGCCCAACGAGAGGCGTTGACGCTCGCGTATACCCGTGGATACTATGATTCGCCGCGGCAACTCCCCCAACAAGCACTCGCTGACGAGCTTGGGATCACGAGACAGGCGGTGGCCTCCCGACTCCAACGCGGTACCAGACGCCTCCTTGCGAGTACCGTGATCACTCCGGACGAATGAGTATATAATGGAGTCCGACGGATGGGTATATAAATGGATTACGCAAGCAACAGTCAGCCTCACCCGCGAAACGACCATAACTCTACTGTGTATCAATGGGATTCAAACACCAGGAGAGCGGGTACCTTTCCACAACAGGTGGTCGTCGACGATGGCGACTATCCCGATTTGCGTATCGAGGATGACCTGCTCGATTCAGCGGACGAGATCATGGCGAACAGTCACGGGGTAATCGAGGTGAACCGACGATGACGTATGTAGCGTTCGACGATGTTGAGGGGGCGACGGGAACGATTGCCACAGATTGGACGATCGAGTATGACGGGGCGTTTACCGAGACAACCGACGCTG
Source organism: Halalkalicoccus subterraneus (assembly GCF_003697815.1). Taxonomy (NCBI): domain Archaea; kingdom Methanobacteriati; phylum Methanobacteriota; class Halobacteria; order Halobacteriales; family Halalkalicoccaceae; genus Halalkalicoccus; species Halalkalicoccus subterraneus. The sequence goes on from NZ_RDQG01000015.1 coordinate 39,344, forward strand.
TTATCTCGAATATGGATCGGAATGGGAACGGGAACGCGAGTAGTAAGGATCTCCAACGGCTTATGCTAACTCTCTACCAAAAAGGCCACCTCGAGAAGATCGAGCTGATCGACGACACATAACGTTAGGAGTCGCTCAGGGGGCAATCGAGGGCAGACCGACATTGACTCAGGGGACGATCCCACCGAAGAGCGCTGAGATCGAATCTCTCTCTATCCGTCTCTAAGCACTTGCACTGTTCATGGCGACAATCGCGGAGATCCACCTTCCAGCCGACGAGTTCGCGCTGAGCTAGACACTCGACACCATCGAGGTCGTGAATATCGAGATCGAGCGAATTGCTGGCGTCAACTGCCAAGTGATCATCTCCCTCCAGAGTAGTGCCCAGCTCGAGGTTCGGGTCGGTGATGAGCGTCTCCTCTCGCTGGTGATTACCTTGTGCAACAACCGCCGTTGGTGGAACGAAACTGTTGCACAAGGGCCGCATCTCGGCGAATTCGTTCGGCAATGAGGGTGGTAAGCCAAGTATGGGAACTATACTTATTGCTACCGAACCACAATATCTGACCCGACCGTATGATATTAGCAGCGAGTGGGAACTGCAACGGGAGCTATCGCGTCTCTTTCAATCCGCCTACAGGAATGACGTGCCAATCGGGCCCACATGGGTCTGTGAGTACACAGACCGGCCCGATCTAGAACTATTGGCAATCGAGCCTGCGAAGAACCGAGACTAGAACGGAGAGCACTGAGATAGAGAGCGCGAGCATCCCCTTTTGGGTCACGTTACACACTGACAGACGTACTCGCCAGTTTAGTGGGCGATCTTCAGCGGCGAAACTACCAGAAGAGCACAGCCTTATCCCTGGGCAATAACCTTGCATGTGCATGGCGACGATCTTCGAATTCGAGGTTCCGACCAACGAATTCGCGCTTGAAGCAACGCTGTCAGAATGCCCGGAAGCGGTCATCGAAATCGAACGGGTTGTGGCGGATGATCCAGACCGGATCACTCCGTACGTATGGGCGCACGCTGATGACTTTGCGGCACTCGAAGCCGCCTTCGACGACGATCCAACAGTCGAAGAGCTCACTCTACTCTCGGAGATGGGTGAGGAACGCTCGTACCAAATGACCTGGACTGGATCGGTTGAGCGAATTGTTCCACTCCTAACCGACCATGAAGGGACAATTACGCATGCAACTGGTTCGGTGGATGGGTGGAGCCTTCGTGTTTTGTTTCCGGATCGAGCAGCCCTCTCTGAGGCCCATGATTATCTGGAAGAAGCGGGCTTTTCGCTGACGGTTAGAGCGATATACGAAGCGAAAGATGACGGCCATATCCAGCACGGACTGACTGAAACGCAACACGAGACCATCATCGCAGCATTTGAAGCCGGCTATTTCACGGTCCCACGGGAGGTAACACAGACAGAACTCGCTGAACAACTCGGATTATCACATCAAGCACTCTCTGAACAACTTCGACGGGCGACGGGCGCACTCGTTGAATCGACGTTAATCACCGGCGGTGAGAAAACAGAAGAGTGAGTCGACTCTCGCAGTAGTAGAAATTGCCGGAACGTTGTTTTCTCGACTTGTTCTTACCGGGCTTCCCAAAATATGGGTCGGCCTTGTTGAAATCCTTGTTGAGAAACATAACGAGTGAGTAGCGTGAGGTATGGTGGATGGTCTCCCGAAGTCTCAACTTCTCCAGTTCGCCGAACGCGCGATGGTGTTGGCTCGTCGTGCAGTAGCTCGGTTCTCGACACGCTATTCACGGAAGCGGTTCACGCTCCGCCAGCACGTTGTCCTGCTCTGTCTGAAAGTGAAGAAGACGACCACATACCGAGATCTCGTTGATGAACTTATCGAGATGCCTCGCATTCGTGACGCCCTCAATCTCGATTCGATCCCCGCACCCTCGACGCTCTGTAAGGCGTTCGACCGCTTGGATATGACTGTCTGGCGGGTTCTCCTGAACGTCTCGCTCACAGATTTGCCGGTCAACGGTATCACCGGTATCGATGCGTCCGGGTTTGAACGAACCCACACCTCAGCTCACTACAACAATCTGGAGCGAAGCCTCGCTATTTCATACGAGGACAGCGAATGTACGTGATTCGAAAGGAACGGACTGCTGAATACAGAGGATCAAGTCAGCACAGCGGTCTTGATATCAAAGACGCCAACCCTTACCACTCGCGCACGATTCTTGTAGATGGGCGGTGCCTCTGACCACGACTGAGGCCGATGGACAGACGAGGTGTTCTCTTAGCCGAGGAGTGAAAACAAGGCATAGGACCCCACGAGCGACATCATCGGCGTGATCACCCAGAGTGTCATGACGCGAGCTGCCGCTGCGTGGTGGAACAGGCCTTCGGCGGATAGTTCCTCTGGGTCTTTTTCGCCGATGCTAGACACACTATCCCCGGATGCGTGCTGCCTGTCCGGGTGAGGAGTCTCGCCTTCAGCGAGTTCGCCCACAGTCGGGCCCGAATTGACCCCCTTGTTGCCTTCAACTGGGTGAAGTTTGAGTGCACCAGTCGTAAACTTTGGAGCGGATTCATCGGCAGGGGACTGTGTGACTATGTCTGCGAGCGTCCGCGCTCGGCTTGCACGGCCCCACCCGAGTCCAATAATACAACTGGTCGTACTCACGGCGAGACTGGCTGGAATTCCGAGCCACGATAGGACGGTGATAATCGTCGCACCCACGGTCGAAACAATGAGCGCTGCCAGAATCGGCATCTCAGTAATATCGTTGCCAACGGTCGCCAGCGTTCGCCGGGCAATCGTGAAGCCGCCCACGCTGATGGCCCCGATTGCGAGGAGAATCGCCGGGCTGGGGTCAAGGGAACCGTTACCGACAAGCGGAGCGACTGCGTTCGCCGCGTTCGAGGCCCCGGCACTGAACCCCATGTAGCAGGCAATTGCCACCACAAGCGCCGACCCGATCAGATCCCGAGGCGAGACGTTATCGTTGACCGATAGCCGTGGGAGCCTCCCCTGGGTATCGATTGCGATCAACGGGTTCCTCAGGCGACCAAATTCGAATTTGGCGTCAAGGTGCGGGTACAGATATCTGCCGATAAACGCACCTGTGAAGACGGCGATCAGTGGGGCGACGATCCATGCCGACAGGATGATAAACATCAGCGCAGTGTTGAGCGTCCCCGTTGCCAATCCGAGTCCGACGATTGCTGCGACGGCTGTCATCGAGGTTGACGCCGGGACACCGTAGAGGTTCGAGATCAGGAGTGCGAGCCCGGTAAAAAAGAGGACACCAACGCTCGTTTCGGGTGTAAAGGCTGCTGCATCGACGATTTCGCTACTCATCGTCGTGATGACCTTCCGCCCAATCGTCCACGCTCCGAGGAACGCAAACACGGTAAACAGTGCCCCGGCAGTGACTTTTCTGACGGCCCGGCTGCCAACTGCCGGACCGAAGGCAACACCGGTTGATGACCCGCCGATATTGTACCCGACGAACACCGCCACCAGCAATCCCACCAGAATTAGTAATTCTGCCACGTGCGTGTACTCGGTTCGTACGCGAAAAAATAGTGCCGTTTCGCTGCTGAACTGTTGGCTACGACCGATAGACACAGTAACACGAAGATTTAGCACTTCACAACTGAAGTCCCGCTAGTCTCTACCGATTCGTCTCCACACGGGTTGCTCAAAGATCAGTGACCGATATACGCTGTGTATTCAGCACGGCTACTGAAACCTATCAGCGCTTGAGGGTTTCAACAAGGCCTATGGGTCACATGTCGAGAAAGACCCTTCCCCGCTTTTGCACGTCAATGGTTCAATTCCATGTGCAAAAGCTGACTCTCGATCTGTCGATTTAATCCACCAGTAGCTGAATAGACACTACCTCGGGACTATAGCAGCAAATCGAAGGAAAATCAGGCAGTGAGTGACCCAAAATAGATCACTCTCCCGGATTGAGATACAAGAATCCAGAGAGTGATTACGGGATTCGATAGGTAGAACGGTGCTTGAAAAAGATATTCCGACGATCCTGGTCTCCTCCACGACTCGTCTGAATCGGGGTATGACCAGATTGTTTGAAATGATCCATGGCCGCTTCGGAAACCTCAGTTGAGGAATGTCCAGTCGTAGTACTGGCAGACCAGTCACACTTCTCACACCACGCTCTCATATATTGTCTCTAACCGCGAGAGCCCATAGGCAATCTACACGCTACTCCAAGCCATCTATTACGCCCACACTTCGCCGCCGGGCTCAATACAATATTCGAGTTGTTCGGCGGGGGAGATGACGGTTTCAGCGTTCAGCACTGAGTCCCTTCGGATGGCGAGATATTCTGACCTCGTGTTAGGATTCGGTCACGTCGCGCCGGCCTCTCTTTGAGAGCAGTCGATATCAGTGATTGATTGGAGTAGTCAGATACGCGAGCGCGATGTGCGCCACCACCATCACTGCTTTCTTGCAGCCCACACCCACGAGAAGTACAGCAGGTTTTGAAGTAAGTCTCAGACACTCATATCTGGTCGGCGGCCATCCCATAGTTGCGGTACATATGAGTGTCCCGAGCAGCGCGAGAACCCCCGTCTCGGAGCGACCACCGGGAGCGAGAATACGGCGTTTCTTGGAGTGCTGCGAGGGTTCTGGTGTACTGGTTCTGGGGATGAAAGAATATATCTCAAAAGGAGATTGGCGTAGGGGACGGGACTCGCTCGATTACCTTGGCCACCTAGCGACCGCAAGACATTCTCGGTCGGAACGTTAGCACTTTCTGACGGCGTAGTGGCGATACAACATGGCCTCTGACGTGTCCGAAACTCCTGCTGATTCCGGAGATGACTATAAACGCTTGCTGGCACTGTTGAACGACTACGGCATCTCCGAACGTCTTCAACGGCTGCTCGCACTCCAGCTGGCCGGCGGCTGTACTCGGACCGAGAACGGCAAAACTGTCCGCGGTGAGATCAATCTCCAGCTGGTCGTCGATCCAATTGTAGATCAGACTGGGCTCCTCGAGCTTCTTTCCGAACTGACGCCCACCAGTACGACGATCAACGGGACCGACGTGAGCTTCAGCGGGTTGTTCGCCAATGCCTCCGGACGCTCGCTTGAAAATGGTGTCCTCCTTGATGATCAGTACGACTGGTATTTCATCTATCAAGCGGGCGATCTCAGCCACCAATCGGTGCGGGCACTCGGTGGCCTGCTCGATTCGGGCACTCACACTGTGACCAAATCCGGCATCCACGAGCATCTCGAAAACCACGCGAGTCATCTCCTGATTGATACGCCGAAATACGGCCATTGGGATTCGTATGAGCCACTGATTGAGCAGATCTCACCGTACGGTGAGATTTCTTCGAAGGTCGACCTCGTCGCGGCGAGTTCCTCGCCTGAGCCACTCTCGTACGACAACGAGGCGTTCACTGTCGATGAGGCCGCAGAGTATCTCGACGCTGTGCGGATGATCACGCCGACAGTCTCCGACGCGCTGGCCGAGGAGATCGCCGCCTCCACTCACCACCTGAACGAGGCCATTGAGGAGGCAGGCGTCTCGCTGCAGATCCATCCTAACGCGGTGCGGCGATTAGTCGAGGCGAACGCCCGTCTCACCACCTCTGAGACAGTTGAGGAACGCCACCTCACCGACGTCTTGGATCTAATCCAAGACTGTCTCGAGCAGCTCGGCGTCGCCACTGAGGAGGAGGAGGGTGAATACGACGTTGAGGTAAACGAGACTGGACAAGCGAAGGTGGATCACGAACGCGTGACGGCGATCAAGACGATCGTCCACGACCTGCAGGAGATAGACGACGGCAGGCTCGGTGCCCCCGCGGAGAAAGTTTACCAGCGTGCTGAGCAGGAGGGCATGCCACCGAAGCGGACCAAGCACGAGATTCAGAAGCTCCGCGACAAGGGCGAGATCTACTCGCCCGACCAGGACTACCTCCGACTTGTGTGAGAGAACCCTTCCTTTTAGGTATCCGCTGATATCTGAACGCAGTACCGTATTCTGCCAGAGCGCCGGCGGGCGCGACGGCAGGGACGGTGTAATGGCGATATGGCTCTCTGAGTTTTCGACAGAAGGTATATGCAGTTCTCATCGCATGAGTGGAATTCGGCCAGGCGAACAACCCCGTCATTTCGCCTAAGGGGCTATGTCGAGGCAGCACTTCCCCTACTTTAGAGCGTACAGGGAAGGGTCCTCCCGCCTGCTGCGACCATCAGGGATCAGCTGACAGTCCGCTTCGCGAGCAGCCACCCGACCGCGCCCAACGGAAGCACCATGAGCCCCGTTGTGGTCTTTTTCACGAGATATCTCGTGTTCACATTGCGGAGGGTGCCTATCCCCAGGCCAAAGGTTTGACCCTAGGGCCCTTCGTCAAGATCTTCCTTCCACAATCAAAATAAATATCCACTATAATAAGTATTACTATACTTCAATTTGACCAACATATCTAGCCTTCCTTCACTCCAGGAGGGACTTACTCAGTTCCTTGAAGAAAAATTGAAAGGCAACTACCGGCGGAACGCAAAGCGTGTCATTACCCGCTATATCGGCTGACTCGAGCAACGAGAAAAACAGATGAGATTAGGAGAGAGACTATCGAGTGCTACCTATTGGTATTACTAGTCAGGATTTCTGGCAGTGACGCTCGCTAGTCCTACATCACCTGATGGATGTGGGCGTTCGGACCGTCATCCCCTTTCGCGTGGCCGACCGATCGCAGCACCTCTTTCATCGCCGAATTCGGACTCTCAACGAAGTAGTGGTTAGCCGCCTCTTCGCCGTACCAAGGCGCACCGATCTCGTCCCACCAGAACTTAACAAGTGCGCTGCCGATGCCCTGGTTTCGATAGGATTCTGCGAGATAGAGATGGCGAAGCACTAACTCGGTTTCATCGCTCGTTGGACAGTAGGCGAGGTAGCCAACGACATCTCCTCCATCCAACGCAAGGATCGCGCTGTGGATGCCGATTCGAAAGCGGCCGATGTGATCGACGGTGGCCTTCGCTGCCCAGTTCGCCAACCAGACGGCATCGGTCATCCGGGTCCGATTCGATGAGTCGACGGTGATACCGCCGATATCCCGGGGCTCGTGAATTCGATGTTGAACGAAGTTTCCCGGGAATTGAAGCAGTTCTATCGGCTGATGGATGACCGCATCGCGATAGAGTGCGAGAATATTGAGACAGCGATCCTCTCGACAGACCCAGTACTTGATGTCAGAGTCTTTGAGCCGCTCGATTGTGAGTCGTTGATCCCATCCACACGTGAGACAGCGGACTTGAACCTCGTCTTCAGGACCATCGAGAGTCGGAGCTTCGTGCGGATAACACCCTCTGAGACACACGGATTCATCGATGAATTGCACAGCAAACGGGTCTGAAGAGAGCCGAATAAATCTATGGTTCAGAATGAACCGCCTGATTGGCGTGCTTGGACGCCTCTCGTGGTGGCCTCTGCTTCGAGTCGGCTTCTCGCCGCTTCTGCGCCTGTAATTTAGACGACATCGCCCTCTCCTCAAGTTGAAGAATCTTCTCCTCGTTTCATCAATATTCACGAGCGCGCGTCACGCGGATAGGTCTAAGACTGCCTGTGCTGCTCGTAACAGTAGGCAATCCTTTTCGGCTATTTTCTCACCTCTAAATCTCTGACAATTCATACACTATCACCCTCTACTCGCTCCCGAACAAGTCCAATCAGATTCTGGAACTGCACCATCGCCTGGCAGAATATCGGGATCGCCACCCACTCTGAGAGGAACCACCAAGCCGCAAATCCCAGTGCCACGAAGAATAGAGCGAGAAAAAGCTGAGAGAAAAGGTCGATCGTCCACAGAAAAGAACTGGGCGAGAGAGATGTATCTTCCCGATCCCCTGAAGACCGGGTTGATGTATCTCGTGACAAACTATGTCCTCCAAAAGTACCGCGCTATTATCGTAAGCCGCCGCTCTGCGCCTACCGCTCACTTCTATTGTAATAGCCGACAATATGACAGATTGACCTACAGAAAAATCGCAGACTCTCCCCCAGAAGTACAAACTCCTCCGTTAAAGGAGCTGTAGCGTCTCGTAGATCTATGACAGATCTACTGGAGCCACCTCTATCGGACCAGCAACCCGATGTAGTGGGTGACTGTTTAGCGAGTTCCGTATCTGTGTGACTACCACTCACACCTGAAATCCTGTAAAGGATTGGAATTGCTTAGAATCCAATCAACTGCCAAATGAGAGAAATCAGCCTGTCATGGGCCTCGCGTGGTCATCAGACATTTCGCACGCCGAGACGATCTAAATATACTCGCTATTGCTTGGTGTAGACGGACCAGAAGCCCGCCTAGGTCTAAACGTCCTGTACCAACAACGAGCGTTCATGGAAGTATAAGCCTATTCCTAAGACAGAAGCCAGGCTACAGCTGAACGCAGCCCGCTTACTACGCCCTGTCTATGATCATCCCGACAGTCATCGCGTCAGCATCTCGCCGGGACTGGGGCCGGGGGACTAGCAAACACTGTATTCCTGGCTACACAGTGGATCTCACTGCACTCACGGGGGCCATTATATGGAATACAGATTTTATATCTGTATTCGATAATTGTCAGACTTAACACTTATATTTTACTGACGGTTCATCAGGAGGCGGACAATCGTCCCCCGTCTCAACTCAATCAGCTCCACCGTCATACGGGTTCAGCAGCTCGATTGTCTCACCACCATCGTACGTCCTTGACCAACGCTCTTACTAAGAGTAACCCTAAGTATCTTATTGGTAGCAGAATGTCAAATTTACTATTTCTTTTTCATCGACTCTATATCATATTCGAAGATTCCATATTTCTGTTTACAGTATGATCTTAGCTCCTTTAATGAATTTAGTATATATTTTTGATTCTTTGTTATTTCTCTCGCTCCATGAATTGTTGGATGGTCAAAAGCTGCTTCACGGAGTTCCACATCATATCTTGATAAAAAAGCCTCGCTTTCATCAATATTGAGTGGTTCTCCAGTAACTAGTGAGTGTGCTAAGTCATCTGCTACATCATCGCGTATAACCGTTCTCATCCGCTTATTTCCCACACTTCTTTCTAATTCAAACGGAATCTTTCTCGATAATCTTGGGACCAGCTCTTTCCTATCTTTTCTATATTCTTTCCAATTATTACGATATCGGGAGATTTCATATCCAAGATGTCTGTCAAAGTGTTCTCTCTTGCTGCATCGAAAGCAAAAATCCTCAAAATCTGTGTAAATATCATCTGAGTCTGGCCCATTCCATGGTGGGAGTTCTCGGTATTTGAAGGGATGAAGCTTGTTTTCTTCATTCTCAACTCGGTCAATTAACCTTTGTAAAAAACCTCTCTTTTTCTCAGCTGGAAGGTTGACACTTAAGGAATCAACATGATGTCGGTGTGAACTTATTTCTTCTATTAAGGGATCAATCGCAAAGACAATAAACCATTTGACGTGTTCATATTCTCGGTCACGACGGGCTTCTGTGACTAATTCTTGGTTAGTCTGCTGCATTTGGATAGATGCGTAAGTATAGATGATTGTGGCGATTAAAAGAAAAGCACTTAAGATCACTTCTGAAACAGACGTTGCTTCTGGTATTGCAATTCTTCCCAAGAATACAAGTATTATTACTAAAATAAGCGCACAAATTAACCCTATTGGGATTGCAAGCGCGACCTTTCTCATCAGCCATCGAATAGATTTGAGTAATTTACGCTTCCATAGCCACGGCAAAAGCTGTCGTCGCACAAATTCTCTCTTTGGTCATTTCAGATAAATTTATATGGTTTTGAGATCCTCTCCGTTCGCTTCTGCGCGATTCCAGAAATAATCCGCGAGAGCGAACCACGTAAGCAAGGCCGTTCTAGTAACAACTACGAACAAACCGAGAATAGTACAGTAGTAGTGTCGGTAGTAGAAACGATTTTGGCTGTTTTGGCTTTGCGAAGATATCACACCACGGTGTGATTAGATACAGAAGGTTTGTCTATTGCTCTACAGAGTTATCTTCTGTTCTGATCCCATGTTATCCCATTGAATCCCATAGAGCGGCTTTATCGTGGAGACCGTATATCTGTTTAACTATGGGCGAAATCGGAACAGCCAAAATAGTCAAGCGAGGACGTCTCGTTTATCAAAAGCAGTGCGAGAGGCACTTGGCATCTATGGAAATAGGCACTGTGTGTTAATTGATATCTAATATGAAGGAAGAATCAAACAAGAAACGTGCAAAGGAGCTGGCTGCAAATGCAGAAGGCAATATCAAGTCAAGAAGATTGACTAAAGTAGGAAGTGGAATTCTTGCTGGCTACCTGAATGATCGGCCATTTATAGATCTCCTCAGTGAAGATGAACAGCCGCACTATTTCTTTTTCAATGATGTTAAGGGTGTGAATATTACTGGGAAAATCGTCCGAGCCGGTTGGATGAATCCCTATCGTAGTGGGATGTGGATCACCGATCGGGGTATTCATTTTACTGTAGGACGAGAAAATGGAGACTATCATTTCTATCTCAAATTCAACATAGTTGATGACATCGAAGTGCGAGAAGGATTGACTACCTATAGATTCATATACCAGACGCATCGAGGTGAATATCAATTTCCGGCAAATGCGTCAGGACCCCACGATTCGGCTAAGAGCTACATAGAAAATCAAATCGAGAATCAGGTTGCGAATCAGATATCTTCGCAAAGTCCTCCTACAATCGTCTCAGACAAATCTACCTCCGACAACGTGCAAACCCAAATTGAAAACAGGGTTATAAACCAGAAACCACTACAGAGTTCTCAGACTAATATTTCAGATGTATCTCCTCTACAAAGACTACAAAAGATGGATGAATACAAGTTTGAGCATTTAGTTGCGGATATCTGGAAAAATCAAGGATGGGAAGTTAATCTGACAGCAGGAACCGCAGATCGGGGGGTGGATATTATCGCTATTAGGGATGATCTGTTTGAACAGCGGCAGCTTATTCAGGCGAAAAGATACTCTGCTGGAAATAAGGTTGGAAGCAGTGAAATACAAAAATACTCCGGACTCTATATGCGCAACGAATTGATTGATGCTGTCGTTGTAGTCACAACCTCCGAATTCACAAATGAAGCGAGGGAGGTTGCTAAACAAAGAAATGTAAAGACAGTAAATGGATTGAAACTAGTTAAGATACTAGAAGAATCTGAGATATCGTCATTTGAAGAATAGAATATCTATGGGGATATAGGTCTCTCTACGGCTAGATTAGTCTAGAAAGCCAAAAATCCAGTATTTCGCTCGCCTCCAAACAGGCACATTCGCTTTCTGCTGCTGTTTTTGGAGTTTCCGCTCCTCTTCCATATATTCGACAAGCTCCTTGGTATCGTCGATTCGCTGATTCGTAGCAGCTAATTTGTCTTTCAAACGCTGATCCTATCATTTAATTCCATTGAAATAAAACCCCTGTTTCAGAAGGGTTCGCACGGCCTCTGCTTTCGTCGTATCGATTTCATCCGAAAACGCATCAATTTGATCGTTCAAGTTGTTAGAGACTCGTGCTGTAATCTGATTCTCCATATGATTTCTTGCCAGCGAGCGCAGGCACAAGCGCTGGCAGGAGCTGGCCAGAGGATACGTCACTCCCGGCAGACGGTCCACTCGTGTTTTGTGGCGGGCTACTATCTCGAGCAGTGCGAGAACCCCCGTCTCGGAGCCGACCGACGGGAGGCGAGAATACGGCGTTACTTGGAGCGCCGCGAGGGTTCCGGTAATACTATTCTAGTTAACATTTTTTTTGGATAGCTAATGAGTGTGTTTTGATACCCGGTCTCTGAACCATTTCGGCTTCTATAGTTATCCAGGTATACGACCATTCTTAGATAGTCTGGTATGCTACCTTCTCGAAGGGCAGGTGACCGAAACCTTCTAGCCAATCGATATATCGTCATTTAATGTGGCAACATTAGTATGAACACGACAGATGAGAGGCGAATAGTGACCAAACCAATGCGGATTTCAACTTACCTTCTCGCCTTCTCGATCTCGAAGTGAGTCTACTACACGCGACATGATAAAATACCATCAATTCAGTATAGTCTAACGAAAGACTATATACTCTGGTTGAAAGCATCTCAAACAGTACTAATGGCCCGCAAGCAAGTCGGCCGGAATACCGGGCACTCCGGTCGCGTCAATCTCTCCGGATCCGAACTCAGCGAACTCGAAATTGAAATCGGCGACACAATCGAGATCGATGTCGCTGAGACCAAAGAGATCGCACATGCGCTGATCAACAGCAAAGACTCCGATCAGTTCCTCATCGTCACTCCAGTTTAACCACCATGCAGACAGCACTTAGCTACCGAACGAACCGAGACCTCTTTTCTAACTACTATCTTGACGAGCACCTCCCTGAAACCGAAGAATGGGACGAGATTAGCGAGGACGAGCTCAGCGAGGCATACGAGGAAATCAACGAGCTCTGGGAGCGCGAAAAGAATACAGCACCCAAGCGTAACGAATCCCAGCTCGAAGAGAAGTTCATCCGGCCGATGTTCCGGAAGCTGGGTATTCCATTCGAGGTCGAAGAGAGTACCAGCCGGACCCAGCGTCGGCCCGATTACGGCTTCTTCGAATCAGAGCAAGCGGCTCGTGGCGCGTTCGAACGTCGTGAAGAGGGTGGCGACTTCTACGAGAATACCGTCGCCGTTGCAGACGCGAAACGCTGGGGACGCCCGCTCGACACGCGTGGGAGTGGTGAACATGAGCGTGACTTCGAGAACCCCAGCTATCAGATTCATGTCTACCTTCAAGAGACAGACGCCCGCTGGGCGGTTCTGACTGACGGACAGAAATGGCGGCTGTACTATGGCCCCACGAGCCATCGGCTGGACTCGTACTACGAGATCGACCTTCCGACTGTCCTGGAAAAGGGCGATATCGAGGACTTCAAATATTTCTACTTGTTTTTCCGCCACGAAGCATTTCTCAAGGACGCAAGCGGAGATAGTTTCCTGGACGACGTCTACGGGGAGAGCAACGTCTTCGCACAGGAGTTAGGGGAGGACCTCCAGGACAACATCTACGACGCGATTAAGGTCCTCTCTGAAGGATTCCTCCAGTATCCTGAGAATGATCTCAACGAGGATGATCTCGATCGGATACACGATAGCTCACTCATCTACCTGTATCGGCTGATTTTCGTCCTGTATGCCGAGAGTGAAGGACGTGACCTGCTCAATACGGACAACGAGATCTACGAGCAGTCATACAGCCTGAACTCACTCAAACAGGAGATTGCCGAGGAGCTCGATAGCGCGGATCCTAAGTACCGAAACTGGCAGGATAACCTCTGGTCCCGCTTAGAGGAGCTGTTCAAACTCATCGACCAAGGGAGTAAGTCTCGCGGTATTCCGGAGGAAGACCTCTATATTCCAGCCTACAACGGTGGGCTCTTCCGTACAAATCCAGATGCAAACGACAGCCAAGAAGCACGGTTTCTCGCCAATCACGAGGTCGGTGACGCGTATCTCGCCCGCGTAATCGAACTGCTTACTCGTAGTCAGAGCGAGGGTGGAAAGATATTCGTCGACTACTCGTCACTCGACGTGCGCCACCTCGGAAGCATCTATGAAGGGCTCCTTGAGTATCAGCTCAACGTAGCCGACGAGCCGTTGGCACTCGACGATGGAGAGTACGTAATTCCCGACGAAGACGATGAGATCATCGTGGAAGCAGGAGAGGTCTATCTTACAACAGGCTCTGGTGAGCGGAAAGCGACTGGGTCCTACTACACACCGGAATACGTCGTCGAATATATCGTCGATAATACGCTCGAACCACTGGTTGACGACATTCGCGAAGACCTCGTTGGACAGAGTGCGCGTGGCGACGAACGAGGGTTTGCCGAGCAGTTCGCCAACCGTGTATTCGATCTGAAGGTTCTCGATCCAGCAATGGGGAGCGGGCATTTCCTTACGAACGCTGTCGACTACCTGGCCCGCGAAATCATCGACGCTCAGGAGAAGCAGGCTGCACAGCAGGGAATCGAGACTGTCGACGAAGACCACGACATTAACTGGGCTCGCCGCCAAGTTGCCCAGCGTTGTATCTACGGAGTAGACCTGAACCCGCTCGCCGTCGAGTTGGCCAAGGTATCTCTGTGGCTGCGAACGCTCGCCGCTGAACAGCCGCTTGCCTTCCTTGATCATCACCTGAAGACCGGAAACTCGCTCGTTGGAAGTGACATTGAAGAGATCGAGGAACTAGAGTCAGAAGGTGGTGGTGACGAGCAGAACGCTTCTCTCGCAGACTTCGGTGTAGCTCGGAAAGGGACTATTGAGCAGCTGATGCGGATCTACGAGGATTTCATCGCTATTGAGAACCAGGAACTCGCGGACGTCAAGGAGATGGAGTCCAAGTACGACGAGTTTGAGCGAAACAAGCTTCGACAGCGGCTGGAGTCGATGGCGAACGTTCAGGTGGCCAAACGGGTCGGTCTGAGTAATGTTCCCTTAGACGCTCAAAAGCGGATGGCTGCTGCTCTAGAAGACGATCAGAAGTGGAGCGACTTGGCAGCTTCACAATGGTTTCAAGATTCACAAAGATGGGGCGATAAAGCTCGGTATTTTCACTGGAAATTAGAATATCCAGAAGTATTCTATAATCAGGATGGTTCTCCAAAAAATGAACCCGGATTCGACGCCATTGTCGGTAATCCTCCCTATGTTGACTTCAAAACACTTCCACAAAGTCAAAAAGACTTGATTGAGCCTCTCCATTCAACCTGCAATGGGAAATTCGACGTCTATATACCCTTTATGGAGGATGCTATCCGATTGTCCAGAAGAATGGTTTCATTCATTGTTCCCTCAATGTTTATGAAGAGGGACTACGGCCGGGATCTCCGTCAATACTTAGTCAACAATACTTCACTGAGGACTCTTCTTGATTTCCAACATCTACAGATTTTTGGTGATGCCACTAATTTCACCTGTACAGTAATATTCGATAGGCAATCTTCTAATACTGCATATTATAAGAAATTAAGTAAAGACAAGCAACTTGCTGACTTACTTGAATACTCAGAACCGGATTACTCCGAGATCCTCACCGACGTTCTAACTGCTGATCCTTGGCAATTCCTTACCGAAAACCAAGTCCAAGCCCTTGGAAAGCTGAGGGAACAGTCTGTCTCCCTTGAAGACGTTACTGCTGGAATTCGACAAGGATTAGTGACAAGTAAGGACTCCGTGTTCCTACTTTCGGAAGACGAGGTAAGTGAACGCAATCTTGAAACCGAGCTTTGGCGTCCACTGGCGCGCGGTGAGGATGTTTCTCGGTGGAGTATGGATAGTCCTGAAACTAGGGTGTTCTACCCTTATACTGTAGAAGACCAACTAATCCCTGAAGAAAGGTTGGACAATGACTTCCCAAACACGTACGATTATTTGCTCAAAAAACGAGACGAGCTGAAGGGCCGATCTTACTATGAAGATGTAAATAAAGAGTGGTACGAACTTTGGCGGCCTCGTGAGACGAGTGTGTTTAGTGATGATAAAATCCTAGTTCAGGAAATCTCCGACAAGAACGTGTTCTGCTTTGATTCGGAGGGTTACTACTTCAATACGAAGGCATTTGGTATCCACCCAAAAGAGATCGACATGAAATATCTCCTCGGTCTACTGAATTCGAGCCTGCTTGAATTCGATCTGAAAACTAGATCGGTTCCGAAGAGGGGTGGTTACTACGAATATAATACTCAATTCCTGAAAAAATTATCAATTGTCGAAAGTCCGGAGGAAGATATAAAGGAACAAATAGTAACCGAAGTTGAGGCGGCGGTCCAAGCGAGCACTACCTATAGACAGCTTAATCTCAACCTGTTTGATTATATTGCCACATCGAGTTCTAGCTTCGATGGCCAGGAGTTGAGTGAACTGTATACACCTTCGGAAGGGCTTGCTACGTCAACGTTAGTCGAGGATGAGTCTACGAGGGAAGGATTACGCATTCAGTCTGGTAACGTTGTAAAAAAGCCTGGAAAGTTGCAACTCCAAGTTACAGTTCGGTATAAACCGGGCGACCCCGAAAACCATGATATTGATAGGTGGGGTTACACAGGGAGTGAGCCACTGGCAGCAATGGACTTTATTAGCGTATCTCCGGAGGAAGAAGCCCTAATTACTGAATTTGTGCCGTATGCAATTGAAGAAGCAAGTGGGTTTGCTAACTTTAGAAGAAACGCGACTCAGACAAAAACTCTGATTGACCGTCTTGAACAGCTTACCCTTCCCGAAACGGACAGAACTCAGGCAGACCTACAACGATACATAGATGTAAAGAAGGAAGCATCCGATCTGAAAACAGAGGTGAAGGAGGCTGAGGTAGAACTTGACGAATTAGTATATGAGTTATATGATATAACTAAAGAAGAACAAGAAACTATCGAATCCTGGTTATCGAATGACCGACTTTGAGGTCGGCGACCACGTCAAGTTCGCCGGCGGACAGGGCGAAATCACGAAAATAGAGAACCGCCCTAATGGAGGTCAACTCCTTCATGTCTACACCACAGAGGGACAGCTCCGAAAATTCCCAAGCGGCTTACCCCATATCGAGCGGATCGACTCCGTCGTTGACCGGCTCGCAGCCAAGCAGGTTGACGACCCGCTCCACCACGATCTCCGAGAGCGTGCGACTCGTCTCGACCTTGCCTATCGGTACGACCGGTTCCTCTCGCTGACGAACAACCGCATCGAGATCGAACCCTATCAGGTCCAAGCCGCCTACGAGATCCTGAACTCCTACGACCACCGCTATCTCGTCGGCGACGAGGTCGGCCTCGGAAAGACCATCGAGGCTGGGATCGTCATTGAGGAACTCATCGCCCGAGGACGCGCCGAACGGGTACTTATCGTCGCCCCCGCACCGCTGGCCGTCCAGTGGCAAGAGGAGCTCCGCGAGAAGTTCGACCGGAACTTCATCCTCTATGATCGCAACACCGTTCAGACGTATCGTCAGTCACATCCGAACCAGAACGTCTGGCAACAGGAAGACCGTATCATCACGTCGATCGACTTCGCCAAACAGGATGACGTACTCGAAGCCCTGCACAATCTCGAAGAGGAATGGGACATTGCCGTGTTCGACGAGGCGCACCACCTGACTGCCCGCCGTTCGAGCGATGACTCGACTGAACGCACACAACGCTACATGGTTGGCGAGGCCGTCGCGAACAACTCGAATGCGCTTCTCCTGCTCACTGGGACACCACACAAAGGAAAATCTGACCAGTTCTATCACCTTGTTAGCCTCCTCGATCCGTATCGGTTCAGCCACGAGTCCCAGATCACCCCCAAAGGTTTGGAGGATCTGATGATCCGCCGGCTCAAGGACGATATGTACGAGACCGACGGGACTCGGATGTTTCCCGAGAAGAACATTGAGGCACTTCCTGTTGAGATGACTCCCGAGGAGCGCGAGCTCTACAACGACGTGACTGAATACATCCGCGAGTACTACAACCTCGCACAGAACGAGGAGAACCAGGCTGCCGGCTTCACGATGGTTATCTACCAGAAACGGCTCGTCTCGAGCATTCACGCCATCCGGAAATCGCTCGAAAACCGAATGCGTGCGATCCAAAATGATGCCGTTGCCGAAGATCTACCCGACGACGTTCAGGAACTCATCCCGCGCTACAGCACGGAGCCCGAGACGCTCACCGATGCCGAACGTGCTCGCGTTGAGGAGGCCCTTGAACACGTCACGATCACGCTCAATCGATCACAGATAGATGCGGAACTCGGACGCGTCAAGCAGCTCTGGCGGCAGGCAAAGGCGATCGAGACCGATTCCAAGGCAGAACTCCTCCGGGAATTCGTCGAGCGCATTCTCGCCGAGGACCCTGACGAGAAGATCCTGATCTTCACTGAGTACACGGACACGCTCAAGTATCTGCGTGATACCGTCTTTCCAGAACACGATATTGCGCAGGTGTACGGCGATCTCGAACAAGAGCGTCGGCGTCGAGAGATGGAGAAGTTCGAGGAGGAAGCAAATCTGATGTTGGCGACCGACGCCGCACAGGAGGGTCTCAATCTCCAGTTCGCCCACATTATGGTGAACTACGACCTGCCGTGGAATCCGATCCGGATCGATCAACGAATGGGTCGACTCCACCGCTATGGGCAGGACCGGACCGTCGAGATACGTAACCTCTTCTTCGATAACACGCGGGAAAGCGATATTCTCGAACTCCTTCTCGAGAAGACCGATCAGATCGAGGCCGATCTCGGGATGCGATCAGACGTACTCGGTCGAATTCTCGAGAACGTCGACCTCGACGAGACGATCATGGCCGCTATCGCGGAAGGCCGACCAACCGAAGAGGTAGTTGCCGACATCGAAGCGACGATCGAAGAGCGAAAGCAAGCGCTCGAAACGGTCGAAAACGACTTTCTCATCCGCGATCGGTTCGATCTCTCTGATGAAGATCGAGAAATCTTGGAAATCATCGAGCGGAGTCGCCACGGCGAGGTGGGTGAAGACGACATTGAAGCGCTCGTCCGGGAGTTCTTCGACGAGTTCGGTGGGACGATCAAAGGAGTACGTCCTGGACCTGCTCGATCGAGTGGTGATATCTTCCGTCTTGGGATCCCAAACGTCCTCACCGGAGACCAAATCAAGAGCCACTACGACACGGCAACGTTCACGAAAGATGTCGCGATGGAAGAAGACGAGGTCGACTTCATCGCACTCGATCATCCGCTAGTCCAGTCGCTTATCGACTACTGTCTCGATTCGAACCGTGTCCAGGGCCAAATCGCCGTGAAAGTAGCGGCGAACCCCGAGGTGACACCGGGGATTCTGTTTAACTACCGGCTTGGATACGTGTCGGGTACAGGTGATGCGATCACTGAGAAGTTCGTTAGGCTGTACGCGACGCGTGAAGAGACGATCACAACAGAGATACCAACGTTCGAGAAAACGCTGTCGCCGAACGACAATGTCGTTAATTCGGGCTCAACCCTTGATCAACTTGCATCGAAAGCATCGCAACTCTACGATGTAGCCGAAGCGAGAGCGTGGGACGAGGTCGAATCGTTTGCGGATGAAGCTCGAACCGAACGGGAACGAGAGATCGGAATCAAACGCAAGCACGCTGAACGCTACTTTACGGATCAGATCGAGGAGTGGGAAGAGCGTCTTGAGACATATCAGCAGCGTACTGAGCAGGGAGCTGATATGAGCGCACCGATTGGGAATGCCCAGCGTGAGCTCGAACACCTTCGACGACAACGAGACAAAGAATTGAGCCAGCTCGAAGAGGAGCAGCACGTCACACCAGAAGAGCCAGAGTTAGTCACCGCTGCCCTTGTAATTCCTTCAGAGGAGTGATCGTGAGGGGGGAACGTCCCTAAGCCAGACGTAGACCCGCTCAAAATATCGCGAAAAGAAGCATAGTAGTCAGTCACTCTGTTCTACCTCGTCGTTACGCTCCCGACAGCCGAGTTAGTTAACGCCATCAAAGAGGAGCGTTCGCTCACGTACTATGTTATCTTCCTCTCTCAAATAGGAAGAAAGATTAAGTGGAGCAAGCGTATGTGTTCACGTGGAACGATGTCACCAACGATCAATCTCGATGAGAAATTGCACAGAGAACTCGCTAGCTATGGGAATAGAGATGAATCGTACAACACAATCCTAGCACGTATTCTCAATCACGTTGATGAAGAAGAAGCGCAAAGAGACCGAATGAACCGAGACACTACGTTTGAAACCGACGAGGAAGAGGATACTTCGAGTAACCTTGCTGTTGAACAATTAGACGACGGGACGGAAGTTCGATTCAAGATTGAGCGCGGAGAGTACGCAGGAGAAGAAAGAACAGGGATCGTGAGAGGAGGGCGGATTGAATATAATGGAAGTACGTGGAGTCCTACAGGCATGGCCCGCGAAGCGGATCACGATATTCGCGGTTCTGACGCTCGTAATAGTGGATCATATAGCGGTCCACGAGAGGTTAAATATCAGGATGAAAGCGGACAGTGGGTGCCCATTCAGACAGCGTTGGAGTAACCTCAGCGCATATGAGGAAGTGGGTCAATCTTAATTGGCTAATAGACGACGATTCGCACCTCTAAGGTTGATCCGCTCGAGGCTTTCCATTCGATACGCTTCCCATCAAATCAAGGACGTTGCCAAGGGCTTTGGAGATCGTGGTTTAGTACTGTCCGTTTTGGTTCTGGTTGGCGGTGGTCCAGGTGGTTTCGAGATCTATGTTAACACTATTTATACTAACGTTGTTTTGACTGGTGCTGTAGGTGTTTCAGTTATCTCGGTTTCTGAAATACCTTCGGTATACGATATACTCACCCGATCGCCGGTCCTAACATCGTGGTTCGGTCTTAGCGATTAGAATATAAGCAGAAGAGATGAGTTTGTAACAAGATGCCCTACATGGCAATTGGCTCGGCACTAACGATTATTGGGGCGTTTATATTCATGATTTTGCAAACCTCCTTTACTCGAAAAAGGTGGTCTCCGGATCCATATGAGGAATGTCGAAGACAACTCTTTGACACCACATCAGTTACTGATGAGCATAACGAAAAACATCACCGTTATCTCACTAAAATCGTTGAGAAGAATTGGGACGGTGATCTTTCTGAAGAACCTTGGTTGTATCTTCTTGAGGGCCATCCAAGTAGACCGAAATCTCTGTTAGCAGTGTACGACCGAGACAGCAAAGGTCCGTTCGGAGACAATATGGAAATAAAAAGAAGTGGTGAAGAACCTGACTTACTAAGTATGACAGATATCAATGAATCAGAAAAGTGGGACTGGGTCTGTGCCAAAGGGGTACTAGATGATTGGTTCGAAAGAGAAATTGCAAATCGAGAAATACCGATCAAATATGCTCGATACATCGGTTTTGCCATATTCCTAATCGGAGTTTTGTTACACCTTCCTCCTCTCTACTACTACATTACATAATCTCATTCGCTGCTATTACGAATGAGTTCTTTCTGATCAACCGCTATCCTCATTGGTTGAGATGGTCAATATTACATCCGCGCTCTGTATGCAGTACGTTCGCTGAAACCTATCGTGAACTCGGAATTTCAACAGAGTCAAACTCAGTTCATAATTGGATTAGAACTCGCCCAACTTCTTTTGACGCAGATCAGCCTCAAGGTCAGAAATGAATTCGTCTGCCTTGTTCCGCAGAGCTTGGAATGAACTCGACTTGTGGAACCATGCTGGCTTGTCGTCCTTCTGCACCTTCCGCAGATGCTCATCTAACCCCTTCTTATTGTACTTATCGAGGAACTTTTCGCCCCATGTTCGCAACTCCTTCTTCTTCACCTCACTCATTGATCCCCAGAGCTTGTGCGACTCAGCTAACAGCTCATCTACGTTAAATGGGTCTGAGCCGTACTCACCTGCCAACTGAATCGCAGCATTCAACATATAGATACAGAACTGAGTATGATCCTCATCCTCAGCATCAAACGGATAGTAATCCGTGGGGATGTCCTTTCCGTGAGGCACCTCAATTGGAAACGCATCATCTAGGTCGGGCTCGCCAAACTCCTCTGAGCCCACGATCTCGATACGTAGGTTTGCATCCCCAACGTGTGCCTCAAATTGTACGGTCGTGAAATTGAACTCGCTTAAGTCATGGATCTCGGTCAGATCACCAAACGAAGAATACGAGAAATCGACACTCAGTTCATCCGGAGAGACACCTTGGACAGCTCCACGAAGTACGAGTTGGTCGGGATTCTGAACTGCTGTGTCGTACCGCTCGTTTTGGTGATTTTTCAAGTGATATGATTTAAAATCCAATAGCAAACTATGCTTGCGCCGATGAGCAGTCAGAATCAAATCCGGCTGAATGTAGTCGCCCTTAATGGGGATGCCTGGTTCAATGATATCCACGGTATACCCTAACTTTGATAGGGTATCTGGGAATCGGTCGTCTAGTTGGCACAAACCTATCCATGCATTCATCTGTACCGTGTGCGGCGATAGATAGTACGTCATTATGCCGTCAGACCAACTTTCGAGTTCTTTGGATTACTTCGCTCGCCAAAGGAGGCCTCTGCATCGTAGTATCGCTGGATGTTGGAAAAGATTCGCAAGGCAGTGTTTCCACACGCGTCATCAGGGAGGTAGAGTCGAATCCAATCTCGCTTGATTTCTAGCGTGAAGCTGTCGTTGTTGTGGAGGTCAGTCCCTCGAACCTTGTAGTAGTCGTCCGCAAGCCAAGTACCAACTCCCCAGAGTCGGAGTGGTTTTGTGGCGGAGGTGAAACTGTCGGCGAACTCTTTCAGATTCTCCACTGTGTTGGCGAGGTTGATTACTATTGGAGTTCCCTCAATGGATTGGCCTGATGAATGCCGTTCGTCTTCTTCAACCTCGATTTCGCGGATTGGATATCCAATCCGACTTTCTTCTTCAATTCCTCGAATGAGGTCTGCATAGAGTTCTCGTATGGTTTCGACGAACGACAGGTGCGCTTGAATGTCATTACCACCTCTAGTAGTTATCCGGCCATTGTTATCGATCCGCTCGATCACAGCCCCTTCTTCCACCTCCCGACGAATTTTCACCGAGGATAGCGACATGAACCGCTTCAGATCGGCGTCACTCAATGCATCCAGCAGCCAACTCGTTCCTTGGCCTGAACTCTGAATTGACAGTTCCCCGAATGGCAGATGTTCGTCAATATATTCCTCAGAGAATACGTCCTCAGCATCGTAATTGATGCCTGCCCCTTGGAACTTGCCAAGCGTAGTGAAGTAGCGCTGTAACTGCGCCGGGAACCAGAGATAGTCCAGTCCACTTTGTTCCGCCATAATCAAGTCCTCCATTGCATCCTTCGCTGGTCGGGACTTCTCGATCGAATAGAATGTCCAGAACCGCTCATCCTGGCTGTCTAAGTAAAACGTCAGGATTTCTTCGTCGTCCTCATCGCTTGAAGTATCGATGAGTACCTCAAATAGACTGTAATCCACCTTTTCGACAGTCACGTATTCAAATTTCTCCTTGAGGGTGGTAGCCTCAATATTAGTTTCGACGAGGAATGATTTGAGCATATTCTGTTTGTAGTTCAATTTCTGCTCTTCCAGCAGCTGGTCATAGGTTCCTTCTATTACGTGCTGGAAGTGCTCGTAAAGTTCCCGTCGATCCGTCGGTTCTATAGGTGGCATAAGTGGATCACGAAGTCGTCCCTTGGTTGGACATTAGCGTATAATGGTTGAAAGGGTTTGGCATAGGCTGCAAGTGGAATTCTACAGGCCATTCGCTTCAATTCTTGGGGGGAGACAGAGGGTGCAGACAACACACAAACAGTGATCTCTCCCGCGAGACGTTGCCCTGTGTTGAAATCGTTCCTGTGGCGTAATCAAATTGGATCGCTTCCAGTCAGAGGTTCACTATCTCGTGAAAATATCGTAGCAATTCCTCTCTCTCGAAGAATTGTGATTGATCATACGAACAGTGGATTTGATGAAAATGCGCCATGTATTCAGCACAACTTCTGAAACCTATCATCGTCTGATTGTTTCAAGAAGGTGACTAATTCATACAGTCGTTGTCCTCGGGACTTATCGGAGCGCGCACTCCTCGGCGTGGAACTCGGAGCACTCTACGTCCCCACGACGGAGCGACTCGCGGCCACAGTCCTCGCACCGGTAGTACGTTGCGCCACCCTGCTCCGGCGGCTCGAGATGCGGGCCGGTAATGAGCGTCTCGTCGTCCTGAGTGGGCGATTCAGTGGCAACACCACCGTCGGTCACGACCACGGCGTCGTCAACAGGCCGGTGCTCGACGGTCGAATCACCCAGTCCGCGGTAGTCCTCGCGAGCGGCGATCATCATCTCAACGTCCGTGGTCTCGTCGAGATCGGGCACGGCGCGCCGACCAAGCTCCATTTCGACGCGGCGCTGGTGCTTGCAGGGGCCGTCATGGTACTTCGAGCTCGGACAGTCACAGGTCTCGGTGATCAGACGGACGCAGTACACTGAGCCGCTCTCGCTGTAAACGTTAAACTCGTCGGGCTGGCCAGCGTGGTGATCGATGCGCATGCTCTCGGTCGCGGCGCGGATCGTTCGCTTGTCGATACCTTCTTTCGTGTTCGCTTGTTTCGTGCTCATGGGTTTGTTCTCTCGACCCGAGACAACCCCGCTCGCCTGTTCTAGCAGGCGGGCGACCATTCATTTCCGTTCCAAGCCACCCCAAGGAGCGGGTCTGTCTCTACTCATAGTTACTATATACAGTAACTTAAGAGTTACCAAAAGCAGTAACAATACTATATAGAGTAACTATTATAAGAAGGGATACCGTAAATAGTAACATGGCAGCCATCAAGCCTCGGGTCATGGCTGACGAGCAATACCGCTCACTCTTAACGGAGCGTGAACGGGAGATAATCAGAGGTGAGGCGGACGTCTCCGAGAGTTATTATTATCGGGTTGTCTCCCGCGTTCGCGATAAGATCGAGGGTCTGGAACATGACTTAGAGGTACTTGAGCATCACGAGACGCTCGCCGATGAGCTTCGGGGGGTCGTCTGCGATGAATGACCGTTCCCTCTGTCGAATTGAGTCCCTGGATTTAAAGTAACGGCATAATGAACTAAAGATGAGATAAGCTAGGCTACGTAAGCAGATGAAGGCAAGGAAACGTACCGGCTTGCTCCTGTCTCCAGCAGGAGGCGAGTGCGCGAACACTCGCGATCACCGGCACGATCTCCGTGATAGTTGTGGCGGCCCGCACCTGAGTACGGGAACCGCTATCTGTGTTTTCGGCAGGTGCGACCTTAAATTCTCGCTTCTACCGGTTGCGAGATCTGCCACTGCCCGTTCGGGTCTATCACGGTCGACATTTGAGCACATCAAGCGACATCACTACGTACCACGCGAGTAGCTGCGTTCAAGCAACCGGTCGTTCGGCTGATACCGAGCGAAAGCGATTGGCAGAGAGTTCTCCACAGTGCGGCACGATTCTGCCAGCTGATACAATTCACGAGAAGAGTGTCGAGTGTCCGTGGTGTCAGTGTCCGACGGAGGTTAAGCGATGAGCGGGAACAATTTTCTTTTTTCTCGGATCCTCCGAGGGAGTAGGACCCCCCGAGAGAATAGGAGCAGCAAATATAGAAAATCGCAAGACAGGACCGATCTAAGACGTCAATCAGTTAGACAGCCGAACAGCCACCACCACCGCAACCGCTTCCGCTTCCCTCTCTCTTGCTATCATTGTGATAGCGTTAGTGTTAGTGTGATATCACTCTGCTATCACGCTGATAGCGCACTCCTCTCAGAGGTGGTCGTGTAATGCCGTCCGAAGAGTGTATTGGCTGGCGGGTTCCCGCCGAGGAATACGAGAAGTTCCTTCGTCTCGTCGAATCGGAGCGAGGTGATAGAAACCGCTATGCGTGGATATTCATCGAGAACGCGATTCGGGAGTACATCGACGCTGACGACCTTCACGAGTTGGAACAGTTGGTTGATGCGGTCCTTCAGGCGGGAGGGTACGCACCTTCGGGGCACACCCCGAAAAAAGAAAAATCGAGCGCGAGTGAAACACTTCGCGGCGAAGATACCACGCTGGTGAACCGTCGGATCAACGCCGACCTCCGGGAGCGCTTCATGTCGTTCGTCAAAGAGCATACCGAGTTCGGAACGCGCTACGGCCTCGCACTCGGCTACGCGCTCCGAGAGTATCGACAAAGCAACCGAGCGGAACGAACAACCGAGAAATTCGCCCGCGTATCGGATGACATCTCGCAGATCGTTGCCGACCTCGGTGAATCGCAGACCACCGACGGCCTCTCGACGAAAGAGAGGCGGACAGTCGCGATGTGCCGGCACATCCATGATCTCCCGATTACCGTTGGCATTCATCCGATCGCTCGGCGCGATATCCATGCCGCGATCGAGAGCGTCATGGGGAGTTTCACGGACTACCTTAAGGAGACGTACACGCCGCTAATTCTCGATCGACTCGAGTATGAGCCATCGCCGAGTAACGCGGACCTTTTCCTCCCGATTGGTGACGCCGAGCAGCAACGTCGTGAGGAGGCTGAGACGGAGGCGACGCAACAAATGGACGTGCTTATGCAATCGATCCCGGCAACAGATGGTGGAACGTCTAACTAATATTCCCGCGACCTAGCTGCTGATTCGTTACTCTGAGAGCCTTGTGCAACAGTAGCCTGTGTGGGAGTAGGCGAATGTTGAACAAGGCTTTGCTTCTCACCACACGACGAACGATCCAGACAAGTATTGGGGTACAGTTCTATTACCGAATTTGTCCCTTCCGGTAGGCGGTCCCATCGTGCCTGGCGGTACAAGCGTCCGCCGGCCGGGAGGATGGTCGCAGCCGCCGACTGAGCGCAGCGAGGGAGGCGGCGAGGACAGGCGCGCAGCGAAGCGAGCACCGCCTCGTTCTGGACAGGCCGGCGGTTCCGGTAGTATTACTCGGCGTCCGCCGCTGTGAATCTCATCCTTCTCTAATTATACAATATGAGGGGGTTATTAGATCCTGGATAGTGTACAGAGTTAGGTGCCGATCAGTGTCGATATAGAGCGCGGCGGCGATCTTCACGAAGTGATTAAAGCGTGCTGAGAATGAGGGTGTTCGGCTCCCCCGAGCGTATGCCGAGTTGCTTGAGCAGGCGATAACCGAAGATGATGAAACTGAAGACATATACTAGAGAGTAGATATGATCCCAATAGATGCGTTCCACTATAGCGGCGAATTGGTTTACGAGATACTGATGGCACTCTCACAACTTATCCTCGATATGACCGGCTACTCCGGCAGCCCGGAGGGTGTCTTCGGGATGCTTCTGATCGGAGTAATAGTCGCGCTGATCTTGAGCTAACAATACCACCAATGAAACGGAGAGGGACACTCGCCGGGATAGCGACGACAGTTGGTGTGGCCGTGACAGGAGCGACGACGTGGCTGTTCACTCGAGACAACGATGGCACCGAAAACGGTTCTCCATCCAATTCTGAGCGCGACCAAAACGAGACGGGGAATGATACCGCTGAGAGAGGAGAGGCACCACAGGCGTCGAAGGAGGACGTGGGGAATCAAAGCGAGCACCCAGAGGCAGCGAATCCCGAACCGGAACCGCAGGGACCGGAGACAAACGAATCAGCGATCAACGAGAGCGCACCGGACACGACGCCGACGGCAGAGGATGTTACAGTATCGAATACGGAACTCGTTACAGAATCTGACACGGCGACAGTGACGGGCGTAGCGACGAATGAAGCGGATGAACCCGTGACGGTTGAACTTGAAGTTCAGTTCCTCCAGGAGGGCGAGCAGCTCGACAGGGCTGCTCTTGGTGGAACCACTGGGTTACAGCCGGGCGACGAATGGAACTTCTCGATTACGGCAAGGGGGAGCGGGGTCAGCGAGGCAACTGATTACGAGATCTCGAAGAACGTGCGCGTGGCATCGTAGTCTCTTAACCAACAGGACAACATCGCCGGGGGTGAGTGTTGGTTAAGGCTGTCCAACAGAGAACGACGTCCTGAGACCGTATTGGTTGTTCTTGGCGATGATCCGGCCGTATCCCTGCTCATTGACGTCGATATGTGGCGGGATGTGGCCTTGCGTGATAGCCTCCTCGCGACTGCCATGGACGAAACGGCAGCCTTGGATCAAGCACTTCTTGGCGGGTACACCGCCGATGTGGACGGCGGGGGTCTGGTTCCCAGCGAAGGGATTGCCACCCTGCGAGATCGACGAGGTCGCAGCCGCCCGAATGACGTGGGAATAGGCGACTGTCGTGTTGAGGATGCGAATCAGGCCACCGCTCCTGTATCGGTAGTCTCGAGCCGCTGGGTCCGATGAGCCCGTTATATTCTCGCCGTTGTAATGGTAATCGAGGGCGAACAAACTGGCCGCAGGCCCGACGAAGCTCTCCGAAATGGTGTAGCCACCGTCACTGAGCCCCTCGCCGGCCATCATGTGCCGCGCGGCGTTCAGAAAGCACCGCTGAACGATGGGGTGGCCGACGTTGACTTCGATGCAGTACCCGAACCCAGACATCATATTATCGTGAATCGAACAATTGGAGATCCGAGGGTACGATTGTTCCCGCTCCCGGTTCCAACTCGGCGGACAGTTGACCGAGATCGCCATCGTCGACCAGCCGAATATCTCGCAGTTGTCGACACGGGCATTCCCTGAAACGATATTGAGACCGCGGGAGTGACGTTGAGAACGATATTCCTCACGTTGGGCTGCGTTCCCTGACCCGAAGGGGATGTAGCCTGGATACCACTGACTGTTCCACGTCGCGCTTGTGGGCCCGCGATACCGCACGCCGGTCATGCGACTGTTGGACCCGAGCTCGAGGACACCGTCGACGGGACCGCCACGGTAGGCTTCTGAGGTCCCACCCATCGTATTACTGTAAATCAGGCCGCCGGGATGGTTGACTGATCGACTGGAGGCGATCACGGCGTTAGTGACGATCCGAGACCGGCCGGAGTAGTTGATAGCGGCGTCAGCGGGGAGCCAGACAATCGAGGGGTTCTCGCGAGTGGCCTCGTCGAGTGCAGCATCGAATTGATCGGGAGTAGTGGCGATATGCGTCGCATCCTCGCGCGTGATAGCGGGTTGCTCGTAGGCAAATCCGGAGCCCACACCACCGGCGCTAACGTTTCCGCCGCCACTCGAACCGCCGAATAGGAGGCCGAGACAACCCGACGTGGCGCTCATCGTTGCTGCTCCCGCGGCTCCAGCGGCTCGGAGTAAATTGCGTCGGGAGGTGGTCGACCTGCCATCGGTCGTGTCGATACTGGTTGTATCGTCGGATTGGACGTCATTTGAACCTGAAGACGGGCTATTAGGGGGCATGGGTTGGCTCGGAGAAAGTATTGTGGCCTAGAACCGACGGCTCACGACGTAGATCACGCCTAGAGTCGTGAGAAGCCAAATTGCGTAGATCGCGTAGTGATTGACCGTATTCTCGATTAGCCACGGTCGCATGGCAGCGTAAGAACCGAGTGAGACGATTACAATCGCCCACGCATAGATCAGGTACACGACTGTACTCCAAATCGCCTTGAAGGGCGACGTGGCACTCATGCCGACCACCCGCTGACTGTGACTATTCCTCTTCCTTGTCGCACCCTGGTAGAATTCCGACTTCGAGGAGAGCGATTCGGAGGAGTTCGGTATGTGCTTCGTCGCGGCTGATGTCCTGTTCGTCGGCATAGTCGTTGACTCCGCCAAGAGCCCATCCGGCGACGTCGTGGTTTGGTCGTGGCATAGTTGAGCAAACTCGTGGCGGTATTTTCGGTCATTAATGTTAAGTCATTTCCGGCGTGAGGGTAGAATATGACTGATCCGTCCATATCGACATATCAGTCGGATCCGTCATGAAACTATTGCCATGATATCACTCAACCCTCAAATGATTGGGAGAATCGCACGAGACCGCTTCAGCGATCTCACGGCCTCGAGACGCAAACAGAACCGTCTCGCGGCGGTGATTACTGGGCTCGGAGGGATCCTGCTGGCTGTCGATCCGGCAGCTGCCCAGCTCGCGGATAACACGGGAACGCTCTGCGGGACGGGTGTCGACACCGGCTACATGTTCATTATGAGCATGATCGTCCTCGCTGGGATCGTCTTCGGTTCTATTCAATCCGGCTTCGGGCTGATCAATATGAACAGTACAGAGGACGACACCCACCGGAAGGGTCGACAGGGCGTCAAGAGCGGTGCGACGTCCTTTAGCGTGATCTTCATCCCCGTGCTCGTGACCGTGTTCCTTGAAGTCCTAGGCGTCAACCTCGCAACCTGCTTCATCCCGGACATCAACGTACTCGGTGGCGCGGTCGCGATCGCCGCGGTTCCCACTGAGAGTCTCGACTAACTCTTCATGCGACGTTTCACTGTCAGCATCGGTACGGTAGTGATGCTTGTCCTGCTCTTGTCGGCGATCCTGTCAGGTGTCGCACTCGGACAGGTTGGCGCTGACGCAGGTAACACGTCGAGTGGAAACGCCAGCAACGAAACGGTCGGCGACATGCCGATGGTCGGGACGAACGACGGAGCCGGGGGCATGACGGGTGTTAGTAGTGGTGGCGGTGGTGGGATCTTCGATGTCGATGTCGGCGAGCGCGTCTTGGAGATTACGGACACGCTGATCACCGCCGGGATCGAGACGGTACGGAACATCATCTCGACGCTTGTCGCCGAGTTAAATTACCTGCTGTACACGCTCCCAACGCCTGGTGAGGCCACTGACCCCATGTCGTGGTATCTGCCGGATAACGGCTGGTGGCCCGAGTTCATGACCTTCTACGGTATCATGTCCTCGGCAGCCTTCGCGATTCTCGTCCCGTCGTTGATGCTCGCGATGATCAAGAACGACAGCCGAGAAACGCGCCAGCGTGCCCGCTTCGCGATCAAGGCGATAGGGATGATCCTCGCCGGGCCGTTGCTGATCGGCGCGTTCCTACACACGTTCAACGGCGTGAACGTGGCGCTCGCACCGTCGGGCGAGGAGTTCATGAGTACACCCGGAGACGCGGCCCAACTCGGCGTCGGCGCGACGCTGTTCTTGTTGCTCTTGAAATTCTATGCGATCGTGGTGTTCCTCGGTCTCGTCTTTCAGCTTGCTCAATTCGTTCTCACGCATATCGCGGTCGCGATGTGGCCGGTCTCGTGGGGCTTCCGTGCGTTCCCTTCGCCGACCTTTGAGGCGGTCGGTGAGTTCGGCGTGAACACCCTCCCGCTGCTCGTGCTTCTCAATTTCGGCCAGGTCTCGATCCTCCGGCTACTGTTTATGATCGACTGGGGAGCATACGGGTGGGGCTCGGTGATCGCCGGCATGGTTGGGACGGCCGTGGTGCTCGCGTTGGTCCTCGTCGGCGCGCCGTATATGCTGTTCAAACAGCAGTGGCAGGCCGTCGGCGTCTCGATCGGAACTAAACAGGCGAAACAGGCCGGCAGTGACGCAGTCGACTTCGCCTCGGCAAAGATCGAGAACGTCCGCGATCGGTTCAATGACTCTCCCCGCGGCTCGGGCGGCGATTCGAGCGGGTCGGGGAGCTCCCAACCTCGATCGACAAGTGACCGATCCGGTGGGGCGTCCTCAGGCTCGGGGCCGCAGGCGGCGAGCGTCTCGGCAACCCCGTCCTCACAGGACATCAACCGTCGCCGAAGGGACCTATGACGATTTCGCTCTCGTAGACGCGCATAGTGCCGAGAACCGAACATAACACACAGCTATGACCGAGAAATCTGACGCAAACGACAAACCGGCAGACCCGACACAAGTAACGGCCCCGACAGTAGACACATCGACCCCGATATG
Organism: Halalkalicoccus subterraneus; assembly: GCF_003697815.1. NCBI lineage: Archaea > Methanobacteriati > Methanobacteriota > Halobacteria > Halobacteriales > Halalkalicoccaceae > Halalkalicoccus > Halalkalicoccus subterraneus. The sequence goes on from NZ_RDQG01000015.1 coordinate 70,703, forward strand.
GCGGTGGATCACCTTTGAGAACGCTCCGTTGCTGACCCCGACCGTCCTCGGAACGATCGCGGGGATCCTCGCAATCCCGCTGGCCGGGTTGCTCGTCTCGGGTGTCATATTCGTGGCAACGATGGCGTGGACCTCGATGGTCTACATCATCACTAAACAAACCGGGAACCGAGCCCGTCCGATGTGGAAGGTCGGGGACGCAATCACATTCAACCGAATGCGCCTCGCCATGCCGTGGACGCACTCCGAGGTCGCCGCGAGTAAGATCCACCAGGTCGAAGAGATATATACTGATGGCACGGTCGAAACCACCGATGAGCGGCTCGTTGGGGCCATCCGATTCGACGGCGTGAACACGGCCGATATGACCGAGCAGGAACGTAACCGTATGGTCGCCGACCTCTCGGCAGCGGTCGACGAGGAGATCGAGGATTTCGATTTCAGATTCTACTCGACGACGGACGACTTCGACCCCGAACGCATCGTCGGCCAATACGACCGTGAGGCACGTTCTGACCGACTCCAGCGCGACGGGATGGAATACGTCCGGGAGATGTTCAACGGGATCTACGAGTGGTTTATCGACGCGGATCAGCCGACGTGGCAGGCCCGTGAGTGGCGGCATTACGTGATAGTCGAAGCGTCGGCCGACGAACAGCGAGCACAGTACGCCGACCTCGAGGATAGCGACGAGACCGAACGAGAGGATACCGACGGGATCGACGCGGCAACGTTCCGCGACATGCAGGACGACCTCGCCGACCGCCTGAGTATCGTTCGGACGGATGTTTCGGGATCGGTCGACGGGTGTTCGGCGACCGACGTCGGTGCTGCTGAAATGACGGCATTAGTCCGGCAGTTCTGGAGTGGACAGCCCGCACTCGACACACTTCGGGATGCCGAGGACACCGACGAGGAGAATCCCGCTCCACGGGAGGCAGTCGACGATACACAAGTGACCGTCTCGCGTTCGGGGGATGCTATCGCCGAGGACCTGGGGCTCGCGGCCTCGCACTTCGACGCGAAGAAAGGCTACATCGAGGTCGGGCAGCAGGTCGCCCGAACGTACTGGGTAAGCGCGTGGTCGCCGAATCCGCGTTCGATGTTCCTACGGAATCTCTACAACCTCCGTGACGACGTCGACGTGGACGTGTGTATCCACAATCAGGCCCTCGATCGGGAACTCGTGAAAGACGCACTCCGGTACGACATCCGGGACCTAAGCGTCGAACAGGCCGATCGTGGTGCTGATATTTCCTCGCTCGACGTCTCCGAGAGTAAGAAGTCCTACATCCGACTGTACCAGCAACTCGCCGCGGAAGTGACCCAGCCGTGGGCGATCAACGGATATGTGACGGTTCGGGCGGGCGACCGTTCGACGCTCGACGAGCTGGAGGATGATCTAGAGGACTCCCGCGGCTTCGAGGTTCGTAAACGGCGGACTCTCGAGGATTCGGCCGATTCGGTTCGGAAGGCTGTCGAAGGGACACCGGCGAATCTCACACTGACCGCCCCCGGTCTTCGGCAGCGAGAGGCGTTCGTAGCGTCCTCCCCGATCGGTTCGGATCAGTACAACGAGGCCGTCAACGGGACGGACTGGATGCACGGGGTTCGACAGCTGTTCGGAGCGGAGAACACGGCCGACGTGATCGAGGGCGGCCGATCGACACTCGCCGGCGGTGGGGCCATCGGGGCCATGTTCCCGTTCTGTAGTGCCGTCGTTCAGGATGAGAACGGCACGCTTTGGGGACGGAACACGCAGAACGGGTCCCCGATGGTGATAGACGAGTTCGACCGCGGTTCATCGGGCCATAGTCTGACCATCGGGAAGACTCGGCACGGCAAGACCTACGCCGAGACCCTGATCGACGGCCGTTGGTTCAACGAGCGGGGAGATAGGACACTGATCGTCGCGGATACTCAGAAAGGATTCACAGGGCTGACTGAGTATTGCGACGGTTCGCACATCGTGATCGACGGGTCGACGCCTCTCAACCCGCTTGCGATTAGTGCCCCGGACGAATCCTATGACGTTGGTAGTGGGGATTCGGACCCGGTTCGGATCAAGGTCGAAGAGGTGGCACAGTTCCTTACCGGCGTGTTGAACGCCCAGGGAGTGAGCAACACCGGCGATTACGTCTCGACTATCGAGGAGATCACCATGCGAACCTACCGGCGCGCGGGGATCAAGCCGGACGAGCCCGAATCACTCGAGGAGGACAGCCCGGATATGACGGACTACCTCGATGTGGCGAGCGACATGATCCACGAGACTGAGGAGTACACGATCTCCGGCCACGAGGCCGAAACGGGGATCAAACGCGACCGGCTCGCCGAACTCCTCGATTACCTGAGTGGGTTCCGCGAGAACGGGAAGTATCACGCGCTTCTCGGGAGTGACGACGGCGACGAGACGATGGCCGACACGATGGGTCTCGGTCTCGACGACCCGGACGTTGACATGGTCTACTTGGACCTCTCCGAGACGAACGTCGATACGTCGGTCATGCTTCCGCTCGTTCTCGGGCAGGCCTCGCAAGCGATCCGGAAAGCGCCCGGACAGAGTAAGTTCGTGGCCGACGAGGCCCACGCTCTCATGTACGACGAGCGGGCCGTCGACTGGGTCACAAAAGCCGCCCGGGAGTATGCTCGTTTCGAGAGTGCGTTAGCTCTCATCAGCCAACATCCCAGCGAGTTCCTCGCATCGGGGAGTAGCGACGACAAAGAAGTGTTCAAGGATCAGTGTTCGATCACCCGATTCTTCCGAACGCCGGGCGTCGACATCGAGACGCTGAAACGCTTCGGGATGAACGAAAAGCAGGCCGATCGGGTGAAGAATGGTCTCGTGCCGGGCCTTGCCGGAAAGGGGTACTCCGAGTGTCTGATCGACCTCCAGGACCACCAGGGCTGGATTCCGATGCGCGTCGAAGCCTCGCCATTCGAGGATATCCTACTCAACTACGATGCACGAGAGGACGGAGAACTCGCACACTACGTTGCTGATGAACACGGTGGCGAGCAGTTCAAGCAGCTGGCCGAGGAGATCGGTCGGACGGACGAACTGGCAGAGAAAGAGCAACGGATCTCCGAACTTAAATCGGCACTCCAGGAGAGGCCGAACACGATCGAGGCGAGGGCCGACGGTGGCGAGGATCGTTCGATCGAGGAACAGGCCGCCGCCGTAGTCCGCGAACTGGAACGGGGCGACTGATCACAATCCCCTGCCTGTAGTGGTTGGTGCTGTCTTCATTTTTCGGCTAGAATGGATGAAACACCTGTTACGTAGGACTGCGTATGTATCACCCGAAAATTCATTCTCTTGTGCTCATCATCGGTGGCCATGGACTGGGTAACTCTGGTTGTTATCGGACTGCTTGTTTTCGCTTGTCTTCTCGCAATCTATCAATCACGGAAAGAAGGCTGGGGGTTGAACAGAAAAGTAGGGACGATTGTTTTCATTGGCGGTGTAGCTATCGGGCTGTTTCTTGATGAACTTCTACCCATGGGTTCGTCGCTCCTTCCGTGGGTGGAGCTAATTGGTGCAGCCATAATTCTCATAGGATTAGTCATATCCTGGTATTGGTAACCTGAAGAAGCTAATCCCAATCGCACAGTTAACTGCGATAGATAACCAGTCTGTATGTAGTGATTGGTGCTGTCTTCATTACCCGGCCAGAATGGATGAAGCGCCTGTTACGTAGGACTGCTTACTGAGCGCTAATCGGCTGGATATTCAATTGTTGGTCATATGGACTCTTTCAGATTCTTAAACGACTCTCCCGAAAAAATTTCTTATCGGATATCCATACTATCGGATATCCATACTATCGTATGAAGTCTATAGAGTCCCTTCCGCTAAGGCGAATTATTTGGATTATATTGCTTGCATACTTTGTTCTATTCAGTTCTGCACGTATCGTTGAGTCTGGTACGAGCCCGTGGGGATGGGTTGTGGCATTCGCTATCGGAACTGCCGTTCTTGTCGGACCTGTTATGTGGGCTATCCGCGACCGATTCTCTGAAAAGCGGCGTGAGTCTCTTGGCTACGTTGCGTGGGTCATTGCTCTGATCTTTATATCAGTTATACTCGGTCTCGGACTTATCTTTGAAAACCTACTACTCATTATGGATGTAGGTGCACTCGGGGGTATTATCGGCTATATAGTCGTGTTGGTCCTTGAGAGGATGGTTCTACCTGAACGTCTTCAGGGCACCTCTCAATAAAGTCCCTGAATTGACCGATATGCCAATACCCTGTATGCAGTGGTTGGTGTTGTCTTCATTTCCCGACTAGAATGGATGAAGCAGCTGGTACGTAGAGGTGCGTATTGATTATAGAAGCTCCATCAGATATTGACACTATTCGCCCTCGCGATGGCTGTCACTGATTTGATGCCCCTCAAATCTCTGCCGACGGGCTACGGCCGGCACTTCTGTGGGCATCTATAGTGAGTGATAGTGCGGCGGCCAGCAGGAACAGCGTCGGGAGTATGAAATACCACCCAATGCTCATGAGTCCGATGACCGAGATGACTGCGCCGACCAGTGCCGTAACCCACGTTATGCGCCGGTGTCCGGTCCAAGCGGCGCTCGCTCCAAGAGCAACGAGTCCAATTAGAACTACCGCCCAGAAGAACAGCACCGGGGCGTTCCCGCCGGCACTACTGAGCAAGTAGTCAATCCCGGCCCCACAGCCACGAGTGACTTCACTGGTAGTAGTAGTCACCTCGCCGCTGCTGGTCGCCTCGCCGCTTCCCGACTGACTGGTCCAACAGGAAACGAGACCAAACACGCCCATCAAAGCCATGAACCCGATTGCGCCAGTCAAACCAGCCAGTGCAGCGGCGCTATGGGCGATATTTCTGAGTGACGGTCTGGGGACCATAATTGAAACATCGTATTACTTCTATAAATAATATGTCCTATTTTCACATTTGTGGCTGTACGAGAGATAGTGCCTGTATGTAACGCTGGGTGACCCCAACCATTTGTCTGTGGAGAATCCCACCCGTCTCCCGGTGGTCATTCCGTGTTTGCGGTGGCACCACTGTCCCGAACGAGCGAGGAATCCCCGTCTCGGAACGGAGCGAAGCGACGTGAGAATACGGCGTTACTTGCTCGCGAGTGAGGGTTCCGATCGTAACCTGAGGGACCGATAGATAGAGAGAGCATATATTGATCAGAAACAACACTAAGAGACACCGGTCACAGGCCGATGTAAAATCGAATCGCGAAAAATCAGTTAGTCGTCGCGAACGCCCGGCCGACCGTCGACGATATACTTGAACAACGCCCCACCGGGTTGGATCACCGACAGACGGGGCTCTTGATCGAACAGTTCACGGAACTGCTCGGGATCTTCAGCGTCCCTCTCCGGGTCGAAGTCCTCGGCGAGCACGTTCATCCCCGTTTCCTCATCACGCCACGCACGGGCGTCCTCGTCGCTCATTGATCCCTCGCGTCGTCGCCGGTCCGCACACTGCTCTCGATCCGGTAGTCGACTTTCACCTGGGAAGTCGAGAGAAGCGCCGCGAACTTGGGCGTCATGTCCGGGTGGTCCGCGGCGGCCTCGGTTCTCGAAATTGTAATTCCTGCCTTCCTTGGACTCGTATTCATAATGATTGCCGCCTATGCAGATTCGTACGGGCGTTAGAAGTCTATTTTGATCCAACACAAGATAGCATCTTCCTATCTGATGACGCTGAACCGCCGAACATTCGGTAATTCCCCCGTATGTAGCGATTGGCGCCATCTTCAATTCCCGACTAGAATGGATGAAGCACCTGGTACGTAGAGGTGCTTATTGATCAATAGTATAGACTTCATCCCAGAGAAATACGATTCCAATAATGGCTATAAAAAGCCCGAAACTATTTATCGAAGATACAACATTATAACATTATAATCGCAAATGTGAGTACACGAGGAAGAACATATCGACTGTACTCATAGAACCGATTCACATACATGAAATTCAATACTATGAACCAATCCACGATTGAGATGATCGCGCTTGCCGTGATGGGTATTCTCTTTATCATAGTCAGTGGCTTTCTTCTTACTCAAGCCCCCGCTATTTCGGCTAGTGGTGGAAGAAACCGACTGCTCATTGCAGGAGTCATCGGAACCGTGATTGGGGGTGTGTTTCTCTATGAGAGCGTTACTCGATAGTAGTCCTGTATGTAGCGCTGGGTACTCCCATCATTCGGCGATGACATTGACCGCACTTCCTTCCATCTCTAATCGCCAGGTGGTCAGTCAAATAACTCACTGTTGAGTCCTTCACCTTTGATCCAATAGTAACGCAGGTATAGATATCCTATACTAAGGACAACGATACATCCTATGATTGACTCCTTTACTGGCATAACACAAATACAATTCCAATCTATAAAATGATTAGTAACGTCCAGACAAATATTTTCAGATATATCTATATAGAAATAATTAATGGGGATGGAGTTCTACCATTTAGTGCGGTTCGAACGACAGCCTGTCGATGGCATATCGACCACATCACTGTCAACCACTCCCTACTCCCCAATCCCTGGGAGTTTTTCCGAATCGTAGACAAATCAAAAATATTATTAAAATCTACCCGATGAATATACTATGAAAAACCAGATTCAAGTCAAGCACTGGATATTTAGTGCGGTTCTTGGAATCATTTCAGGAACCATATCATATCTGTATTTTTCGTCTAATATAACCATTGT